>JAIOQL010000027.1 GCA_021413405.1 Leptospira sp. | reverse complement strand
AATAGGAATGCGGAAAAACGGATTTTTCCTGGAAGCATCTGTGTGTACAACAAATCCGGCGGGAATATCATCGGCTGTACGAAGCCGGAGCGTCCGGAAATCTGCATTTGTTGAAGCCTTTGCCGGGCCTTGATGATTCCCGGATTTTTTACTTACCGGGGAAAGATTTCCGTTTTTTGAATTTACTTTTTTTTTCGTAACCGGTGAGGCTTTTTTTTTAGAAATTGTTCCGTCTATTTTTTTTTTCATCAACCGCTACCGGTTCTATGAAAGACATTTTTTTTACACCTGTCAACCAAATTAGAAAGGCGTTAAATCGCAATCCCGCGAAGAGTTGCACTAGTCGCAGATACAATTTTTACCTGAATCATTTTGCCAATGAGTTCTGTAGAATTCATTCCTTCCGGAATCGGAAAAACAACCATTCTTCCTGACTCAGTTCTTCCGGAAACTTCCTGCTTGGATTTTCTTGATGTATCTTCCACGAGCACTTCATAAGAATTCCCGATTTTCTTCTGATTCAATGAATGAGAAATAGAAGTTTGCAGATCTACCAGACGGATAAGGCGTTCACTTTTTGCTTCCTCCGGAACATCATCTGTGAGATGCTTCTTTGCAAAAGTCCCCTCACGTTCAGAATATTTAAACATAAAAGCAAGATCAAAATTTGCTTCTTCAACTACGCCTAACGTATCGCAGAATTCTGCTTCCGTCTCTCCGGGAAAACCCACAATCACATCGGTTGTAACGCCAACTTCAGGGACAGTCTTCCTGATCTGTCCAAGCAATTCGAGAAATTCCTCTCTTGTATAATTGCGTTTCATGTCATTCAGTACTTTTGAATTTCCAGATTGCAGCGGTAGATGAATATTGGAACAGAATCTTTTTGTTGTTGCCATCAGCTCCAGAAGATGAACCGGGAAATCTTTCGGATGAGGAGAAGTGAAACGAATTCTATCGATTTCAGTTTCAGCCAAAATTATTTTTACAAGTTCCGCAAAATCCCTGTCTTCAAATCTGTAGGAATTTACATTCTGGCCAAGGAGAGTTATCTGTTTCACGCCAGAGTTAACGAGTGAATTTATTTCATCTATAACAGAAGATATCTGCCGGCTTCTTTCCCTTCCACGGGTGTAGGGAACTACGCAGAAAGTGCAAAAATTGTTGCAGCCTCTCATGATTGTAACGAATGCCTGAATCCCGTTGATTACCCCGGGACGTATTTCATCATACGTTTCTGTTTTTGAAAGCCTCGTCAGGTTCAGTTTTTTTTCACCCGAACGGATCTGTTCGATAAGGGAAGGAAGATTTCTGTAATTGTCCGGTCCGACAATGAGATCGAGCGGCAATTCCTGGTGAAACAGATCATCACCAAGGTTTTGTGCCATACAACCAAGTACTCCGATTACAAGTTTCGGATTGCGTTTTTTGAGATATCCGAGGCTTTGCAACCTTCCGTATATTTTAGCGTGTGCATTTTCCCGGACGGCGCAAGTATTCAGGAAAATAATATCAGATTCTTCCGGATTATCAGAATTTGAATAATCTGCCTGTTTCATAAGGCTTGAAACAAGGCCGGAATCATATTCATTCATCTGGCAGCCATATGTTTCAATGTAAACACGCCCGATATTCCCCCGGGATGTCTCTTGCGCTGTCATTTCAGTTTCTGTGGAAGTAGTAACCATTGTTTTGAGTAGCCCGGTAGCACCTGACTGTAATCTTTTTCGGAAAACCCGGAGTGTAAAGCAAATAAAGACTTGAACCATATTGGATTTAGCAAGAAGTTTCCAGAGGGGAATCCAAGGAATTAATATTGAGCGAAGAAATCAAACCAGCCACAAGAGTTATTACAGATAAGAAGCGGATAGCAATATGCGGGGGTTCACTCGGCAGAGAAAAACGTGCACTGATCAGGGGTCAGCTGGTAGACGTAGGTATCACCGACGTAATGAAAGCAGAAGGACTCTGGGATCTGATCACCGGTCTCTTCGACGGGCAGGAGAAGGATATTACCCCGTTCCTCGATTTCAATCTGGCACCAGTCAGAAAACCAATCCTTACCCTTGAGGTTTATGATTCACAAAATAAAAAACTTTTCGAAACAGAAGAATTCAACGGAGATGAAGACGGCTTTTTCAAACATGAACTGAAAGAAAGGCTCGCACCAGGAAAATACATTTTTCACGTATTGTTCAAGGGGATTGATTCCTACCGCCAGTATACTCGAGATCTTGCACATCTGAATGACAAGAAACACAGTGACATCACAAAAAACACTCTCGTCGGAAAAGGAAAATTGCGCATCCTGGCAGAAAATTCAGAAGAATATCTGACAACCTCAGACATTGATCAGACCTACCTTGCTACAGAAATAGACTCTACAAAAGGAAAGCTCACTACGCTTTTTGAAACCCCGGATCAGAAAATGGCAATCCCCGGGATGCCGGCTTTCTACAGAAAACTCAGGAAGGATTCAAACGACAGCCCATTATGTTTCATCTCGGCCAGCCCTCATTTTTTCAGGAGAACTCTGCTCGCCACAATTCACAGGGATGGAATCGAAACTGAATCTCTCCACCTGAAGTATCTTGCCGGGACAGTGAAAGGGGTCATTGATAAAGTATTCAGTTCTTTCATAAACATGGAAGACCTTCTGAAGGAAGGTCTCGGGCCTGCAATGGATCGGGTCAAAAAGTTTTTCGGTTCTTCCTACCAGAGCCTTTTCGATCAACTGACATATAAACTTACTATTCTACTCCAGGACAGGCTTTACCAGCCAAAGAAAGTAAAAGAAATTCTTCTGGGTGACAATACTGAAAGCGACTACTTTATTTTTTCTCTCTACCAGTTCATTATCATGGGAGAGATTGGCGGTGACGCACTGGAGGAATATCTCTACAATCTGAATTTCCTGGGAAGAGATGCTGTCACGAGGGATAATGCAAAAATAATCCGAAAGCTCGCAGATGAATGTATCGCAACTCACGGAAAATACAATTCAGTAGAATATGTTCTCATCAATATGACCTACATGGGTCCGATGACAGATGAGATGAAACGGAATGTGCAAAAAGCCCTGCCGCCTAACGTAAATCTTGATTCAATCAAGTCTTTCAAACTTTATTTTCCAACAGAAGGGGCCCTTGGTTTTGCGATCATTCTCCATTCGTTAAAAATTCTGGAATTTAAATCAGTCATTGAAGTTGCAACGGAAATGATTGGAAAATGGTATGACGGGAAAGTTGTCGACGATAAATACATCCTCTCGCTAACAAAGCATCTCAGCGTTCCGGATTTTGCACAGGCCGATAAAGAAATTTTGCGCGATGTAATGGAAAGAGCACTGAAGTATTGAAGACGTGGCCTTGTCTTAGGATCGGGCTGATTGCTTTTGGCCTTGCAGCCTCTGTCAAACAATGCCTGTGATCTGAATTCAGATGCTTTCAGTGATTCACTTTTTGCAAATTCGATTCTGGGCAATGCAGGTGCACATTGCGGAATCAATTTCACACCAACACCAACCAGCAAAGAAATATCAGTTTTTTTATTTGCCGGTTCGATAAATTCTCTTAGCAAATCCTATGTAGGAACTATTTCCGGAACTTCCATCGCAGTGAAGCTCCCATACGCTATTCGGAGTGCCGCTATTCCATCTTTTCTTTACGATGGGGTTTCGATCACGGTTGGATCGAATACACAGACGAGTGGAATAACTCTGAATAATTTCAGCAACCCGGTCACATATAAAATCAATGCAGCAGATGGTTCAACCAAATCTTATACTGTCACCGTTACTCCAATCACGCCAATCCCGGACACCGGGCAGACAAGTTGCTGGGACGCTGCCGGTACGTTGCTCGGATCCTGTACAGGAACAGGCCAGGACGGGGCATATGATATAATTCCGAACGCACGATCATTCACCGGTCCAACTGCATCCTCCAGTTATGCTTCTGATTACACAACAAGGGATACTCTTACGGGTTTGTTGTGGAAATCCTGCACCGAAGGATTGAGCGGTGTTGCATGTACCAACGGTGTGGCTACGACCCAGTTCTGGACAGCCTCTGCCTCTTTATGTTCTGCTTTGAATACTGCCAACGCAGGAGGGGGTTTTGCAGGGAAAACAAACTGGCGCCTGCCGACCGTGAATGAACTTGCAAACATTGCTAATTATCAGAGCGCATCTCCCACGCTTGATGCGGCCTATTTTCCGGCTTCGCTTGGTTCTGGTTACTGGTCATATACGCAAAATGCATCGAATCTTGCAAACTATTGGTATTTAAATTATTTAAATGGTACAATCGGAGATTTTCCGGATGCAACGGCTGGTTACGCCCGTTGTGTATCAGGCGATTTGCCACCCCCGCAAAGCTTCACAGATAATGGAGACAGTACAGTAACAGACAATAACACAAACCTTGTTTGGACAAAATGTTCAGATGGACTTTCAGGGTCCTCCTGTGCTTCAGGTGGGCTCAATACGCCAGTCTGGGCAACAGCTCTTACGACCTGTAATTCACTGGTCCTGGCAGGTAAAACATGGCGCCTGCCGAATGTAAATGAACTCCGGAGTATAATGGATTATTCAGTTGCAGCGAGTCCTTTAATTAACCCGGTTTTTCCTGCTACCGCCGGGAACCAGTACTGGTCGTCGAGCAGTTTTGCAACGGGTGCAGCTGCAGCGCTGCTTGCCTACTTTAACACAGGAAGCATTTCCAACCTTGCGAAAGGAAATGTCAAGCCAATACGCTGTATTGCAAATTGAATATCAGAAAGAATTGGATAAAATGCAGGTAAATTCAGAATTTTTCCGGAAATCCGTCCAGAAATGCTGGAATTTATTTCAAATTATGAAAGTTTTGAGATTTTATTGAAAAATATGTCCCTCCCGGTTGTTAGTATGCGCTTTTTGTCCAAAATAAGTGCGTTTAACCAATAAAGTTTCGTCGAATTATATTAACAGCTGATAAGGCTTACTTTAAGCCGATGAATCAAAAACCAGGTTAGCCATCAGCTTTATCAGGAACTCAGAATCGGAATCTTTTTTAGAGAGATAATTGAAAATAGACGCAATTGAGACACAATAATATGAGAAAATTCAGAAAAATAATATCAAATAAAGGATTCATACTTCCCGGAATTATGGCAGGTTTTCTCATTTTCCAGCCTGTTTTTTCCTCAGATATTATTTCAGGTTATAAATTATCCAACGCCCCGGAAGTTTTGTCCGGAGAATGGCTAACAAAAATGTATCCCGATTCAAAGCTGATATTTACGGTGTCTCAAAAAGATATCACGGTTGAAATCCATTTCGGAAATGATTTTGTGATTCACAGATCTTTGTCTATGATATGCCGTGAAAATAATAATACTGATTGTGTGCTTGCAAACAAAAGATTGTATAAATTTCTGATGCGAATCAAATTCGAAGGATTAAATAAATTTACTGTAGCTGCCTACCAGACGGCTTCCGTGAGTAATAAAAACCCGGGCGGTGTCAACCCTCAAAACCTTGAACTCTGGGTACCGGATGGGGCTGTTTTCGAGAAGAAGGAACCGGCTCCTTATATCAGGCTCGGGGCGATATCCAACCAGCTCACCAAATAAAATTTCGCAAAATTTTTGTTCAAACTGTTCAGTTTATTCGCGGTGCAGACAAAATAATATAAATACTCTCTTCTTACTTTGCAAGAATCAGAAAAGACTAGTCGGCGTCCACGTTAATAGTTGTATCACAGAGCTTCCCCTCTATTTCTTTTTCTGAAAGAAAGGAAATGGTCTTCCTTTTTCATCGAGGCAAACAAAGCGGACCTTGCAATTAATGATCTCCCTTTTTTCTTTCGTGACAGAATTATAGGAAGCAGCAACGGTCCGGACAGTCAGGGAAGAATTACCGGTTTTCTCGATGGCAGAATAGATCTGAACAAAATCTCCGTTTCTACCGGGCGATCTGAAATTTACATCATCTATGTTGACGGTTACAATATTCGAATAGGAAATTTGTTTCATTGCGTAAAGAGCCGCAGCTTCATCTACCCAGGCAAGGATTGTTCCTCCAAAGAGGTTACCGTGGGAATTCAGATCTTTTGACATGATGATATGTTGTGTGACAAGATCCATGTTTTCGGTTATATCATTCATATTTTCTCCTTATACATTTGATGACGGACAGATATCGCCTAACGGACAATTTTCGCATTCAGTTTTTCTTGCTTTGCAGAACTTCCTTCCAAGGAAGATCAGATAAAGGGAAAAATCATCCCAATATTTTTTTTCTATGTTTTTCATCAGATCTTTTTCAATTTTCACCGGGTCGTTTTCTTTTGTCAGTCCGAGTTTTCTCGAAATCCTTTTCACATGAGTGTCAACGACAACACCGTCTGCAATCCCATAGATTTCAGATAGAATTACATTTGCAGTTTTCCTTCCAATTCCCGGAAGACTGATCAGTTCTGGTATTGTTTTAGGAAGAACTCCTCCAAACTCAGACAACAGTTTTTTCGCAAAGCCCCGTATTGATTTTGATTTATTTTTATAAAACCCGGTTGAAAAAATCAGCTTTTCCATTTCAGTTTGATCTGCGTTTGCAAAATCAATAAGAGTTTTGAATTTTTCAAAGAGAGCCGGGGTGACGAGATTCACACGTTCATCCGTGCACTGTGCACTCAAAATGACAGCTATGGCAAGTTCATGATCTTCATTATACCTTAGAGGACACTGAACTTTGCCGAAATATTTTTTTAGACGTTTATTGTATTCTCTGGAAAGAGGGTGTAGTGCATTCAATTACACTTTTGTTTTTTGTTTTGGAACAGCTTTTTTTACACCTACATATTTTTTGGGACGGATTGCAGCGAGCGATCCGCCACCATCTTTGATCGCAGCCTTCAGACCTTTTTTACGGAGGGTCCTGAGTGCACGAGTGGATATTTTTACAGTTACCCATCTGTTTTCATCTTCGAGGAATATATTTTTAGTAACGATATTTACTTTCCAGATTCTTCTCGTTTTCAGATGGGAATGTGATACTGCATTTCCATAAGCAGTTCCTCTTCCGGTTACAACACATCTTCTTGCCATATAATTCCTCTTTGGACATTTTTTTCAGGTCTGGGGAGAGGTCAATCATAAGACAATATGACTTCTGAGTATCTTCATGGCCTCTTCCGGAGTATCCACGAAATGCATAAGATCCATATCCCCGGGAGCAATGAGTCCATTGTCCATCAGTAGATCGAAATTGATAAGATCCTTCCAAAAGCCTGAACCATACAATACTACCGGAAGCTTTTCAGTCGTTTTGCCCGTCTGTATCAGTGTCAGAGTCTCAAAAAGTTCATCGATCGTGCCAAATCCGCCCGGAAAAACGACAAGTGCCTTGGATAGATTCAGGAACCAGAATTTTCGCATAAAAAAATAGTGAAATTCAAAACTCAGTTCAGTAGTCACGTAACTGTTAGGGACCTGCTCAAACGGGAGGGAAATATTAAGTGCAACGCTCTCACCGCCTGCTTCGCTGGCTCCGCGATTGCCGGCTTCCATGATCCCGGGTCCGCCACCTGTGCAAACTACGAGTCTCCTATTGTCATTTTTGGAGATCTCCTGACCCCATAGAGTGATTAACCTGGAGAGCTCCACAGCTTCATCGTAAAACCGGCACAATTTCAATTTTTTTTCGGCATATTCAATTGTGACCCCGGATGCATTTGCGTCCCTTAATCTCTTTATCTCCAGTTCCTGTTCTACCCGGTCGTGGATCCTGGCTGATCCAAACATCACAACTGTTCCCAAAACTTTCTTTTTTTCAAATTCACTCGCCGGATACTGGTACTCACTCAATATCCTGAGGTTTCTTGCCTCCAGAGAATGCAAAAAATCGGAATTTTCGTATGCTTTAATACTCATACGAACAGTATTTTTAAAAGCGAATTGCTTAAAAGATAAAAAAAGAGACGGCTTTTTGACGAGCCGTCTCATGCAAATAAGAGGATTTGATTCAAAATGAGATCAATGGATTAGATTGATCAATGAATACTCTGCATTTTATGTGCCAGTCTACAAATATAAGTTTATAATGCGTGAGCGAAAGGAAGTAATTAATAATGTAAGTTGTACTACAAAGTGCTGATTCGAACAAAAAGGCTAAAATCCCTGTTTATAACATAATTTCAAAAAATCTTCCATTATATTCACCTGCTTTACTGGAAAAACAAATAGTTTTTAGTGAAAAGGTTCCCACATTGATCTTTTTTGATTTAACTATCCGGACAATTTAGAAAAATCTTATAATTGAATGCTATTATACTATGAACTTTTTGCTTAAAAACGAAGCAGTTTCCCGATATTTCAATCGCATCAGGGATGAACTCCGCTACATACGATTAACGCGATTAGCGAGTGTCGAACGACTTATTCAACGCATCCGGAACCGGCAGCCAATCAGGGTCGAATCAGTAACAACAAAAATCAGGCGAACAAAACAAGAAATCGAAGAATTCCTCGGACAGGAGGAATATGGACGATCGTTCCTGGAGTTTCCGCATTTTTTTATACAAGAAAGGGAATCCGGGGGGAGTCGAAAAGTCTGTTTAGAGTATGACGATATCTCTGGCGGATATTGTCTCAAATCCCTTACCGGACGATGGACTATCCGGATATTCAGAAAAATCAAAGAAGAAGCCGCAGGTAATTCCTCTGTCGAAGAAAGGATGGAGATAAGCGGGAGGAATTTTCTACTTCATTTATTTTTACTTTTATTCCGTTCGAGAGCGGAGATTTTTTTCGGAAGAATTGCGGAAATACGGATTCAAAAAATAAAATTTTCTGCTTTGAAAAAGAAACTTGAACCTTCAATAAACTCGGATGGCTCACAGACCACATATAACATCCGGGATGTTATTATTTTTTCTGATAGTTTTCCTAAATCTTTTCTCTCGGATTTTTCCGCAATGGAACTTATCCCGGAAACATTTTCCGGTGAGATCAATGTTCTGATACTGCATTATAGAATTGAATCGGTTGAAATAGCTTTGGAAAACGGTAGAGCAATTCTCGAAGAATTTATAGATGTTCTTCCCGGAAAAACTGATTTTCTCACTGAATCTTATTTGCAAAAAGATTCCGGAATAGAAAATAAACCGGCAAAAAGAAAATTGGGTTCACATTATTCACACAAAGAACTTGCCCGGATAGAATCTGATCTGACCGGCAATCCGGTTATGGATATCCCGATCAAATTTGCGGTGAAGCGTCATCGAAAATCAATCGGTGTACTTCTGGAAAAGAAAAAATTTGAATTCCGGAATTCACTTCCAATTCATCTTCCGGAAGTGTCAGGCCTTTCTTATGAAAAAAAATCTGTCACTGGTCTTTTTGATTCAAAGCAGGAAATACATGGCTGGTTCATCAAAAAGGCAACGCTTTCTATTTCAGATTCTTATCCAGAAAGGAATCTATGACGACCCACGCCTCATCACTTATTCTTTTATTGAAGCCTTTTTTGTTCGCCGGATTCATGAAGGCATGACCAACCCCGGAATAGATTTTTATTTGAACATTTTTTTTCTCTGAAATCAGAAGTTTTTCAAAGGACCTGACACTTTCAGGTGGAATTCCCTTATCCTGTTCCCCAAATATTCCAAGAACCGGGGAACTGATTTTTTTTGCAAATTTCCTGTCTGTAAACAGTTTCCCATAGGTGACAACAACCGCAGAAAGTTCTGGAATCTCAATAGCAGTCTGTAGTGCGAATCCTCCACCCATACACCATCCCATGGATCCAATTTTAGATTTATCCACATCATCGCGGGTCTTCAGGAATTCATACGCAGCTTTCAGATCACGAATTGCGCGATCATCAGGCAACCCTCTCATCAGTTCATGCGCTTCATCCGGCTTATCGGTGACTGAAGAACGATAGAGATCTACTGCGAGAGCCACGTATCCTTTTTCAGAATATCTTTTTGCATTTTCTTTTATCCAATCATTCAGCCCCCACCATTCATGGATGAGAATTATCGCCGGATATTTTCCCTTTTTCTGTGGAACCGAAAGGAATGCCCTGATTTTTTCCGGTCCGCTTTTGAATTCCACTTCTGAACTTTGCGATGAATCGGAAAATACGCTTTTAGATGAAAAAATGGCTGCGAACAAAATGAACAAAGAGAAAATTTTCATAGTCTCACATGTCCTTTATTTTTTGGAGAATTTATTACTGATCCCGATCCAGATCTCAGGAAAATAGGCCCCGATAATGATCGTTATGAGACCGCCTATCGTATATTGAGTGATAATTGCAGAACTGCCGAATTTATCGAGCCCTACGTTTATCACGCTGATTAACCATCCGGCAATCATCAGAAGTAAACCGATCAAATGTGGAAAAGTGTATTGTCTAATTTTATCTAACATAGTTACAATCCTACAGCCCGTATAGAAATTACAATAATTATTGTGCTTTCCCAGGTAGAATGGAAGGAACACAAACTCCCGCAGAGGCACAGAGATCTAATCAGTCATGCCAGTGATTATGGAAAGCAGAGCGATCAATAATACTCACACTGCGCTTGCCAGAATTGCGAAAGATGAGTTTCATTCAGGCGGTTGCTGAGCCGTGCTGGCACTCTACTTCGAAATGTCGAACTCTTTCCGGAATCCTGCTTTAAAAAGATTTTGCATTCTAAAGTCCCGTCAAACAAACCATAAACGCTCCCTGTCTTTTTTCTCCAGGTTGAATATTTAGCAGGCCTGAGCCCGGGAAAAAAAAAGAATTTCCACTTGAACTCATCGGCTCGATGGCTATTGATTTCCTGTCTTCAGGGGTATATATCTGAAAATAAGGAAGCGGGATCCCTCCCGGAGAAGAATCAGCAACGGTTTCAACAGATAAGAGAATTTTTCCCGATTCACCCGTTATCCCGAAATATGGATTTTCATTTTCCTGATCAGCAAAAAACAAATGATCCAGTTTTTTATCGCGGACCTGCTCGAGGTGAGAAAGCACCTCCCCGATTTTCCCCTGAGATTTTTTCTTATCCGGCAGCATTTCCCCGGTCAGCGGAACGTTCCACAGAAGATTTGTATAAAATTGATTTACATTTATCGTTTCATCGAGAGAAAGATACGGGTGATATCCGTATGAAAATTGCTGAACGCGCGCAGACCTGTTTTCAAAAAATGTTTCTACTTTGAGGGAATTTCCAAAGAGCGTAAATTTTTCTTCAAAACACGGAAAATATTCCGGATCCGGAGAAGTTATGGGAGAAATGGTGACTGAAGTATCAGTCTTATCGGTTATCTTCCTCGGGCTTGAATGAACCAGGCCGTGAACAGGGAACCCGCGCCCATCCTTAGTATAATCGCATAACGTATAATTTCCATTTTCAACCCTGATCAGATCTGATTCAAGTCTATTAACAAACGGAAACATGAGAAAGCAACCTGTGCTGAAAAAAGGAAGTGATTTATCAAATCCACGGATTACCGGAACAGGCCGTCCCGAATCAGGATGAACCAGTTTCAGGTCTTTCCATTGGCCTCCATTTTCAAGATCCAGCCTGAAGATGGAGCCATTATTCCCGAGAGTAATGATTTCCATTGATCAGAATTTTTTTAATGATTCTTCGAGAA
>JAIOQL010000315.1 GCA_021413405.1 Leptospira sp. | reverse complement strand
AATGGGGACCGGTTCATCTGTGTTTCGGAGTATCTGCTCAAGTTTTTGAGCGTTCGGATTTTCCGGTTCAATGGCAAGAGCTTTTCCCAGGATTTCTTTCGCTCTTTCAAAGTTTCCGAGTAATCTGTAAATATCCGCCAGGTTTATCAGGTTCTTCGTATTTTTCGGTTCCCTTAATTTATATCTTTCCCCGAGATCTGCAGCTTTTTTCAGATCCTTGTTCATTTTATTCGCAAAAGATGCGAGATAGATCAGTTCATTCTCTCCGGGTCTGAGAATTGTGCAATCTTCGAGAAGTGTAGCGGCTCTTGCATAATTTTTATTTTTCAGATAACTTTTGCCCATATCCTTGATCAGTTCTGCATCCATATTGTTTATCGAATATGCTGCTTCAAATTCCACGAGGGCATTATCAGGATTTCCATCGTTCAGTAATTTCTTTCCCAATGTAATGTGTTCCGAAAATTTCTCAGAAACTTCCGCAGCTTCGGTTTCCGATACCTGTTCGAGGAAAGAAATTCGCATCAGTGTGAAATCGTCGGTCAATTCTCCAATTTTCTGAATTGATTGTGCAATGTTTTCAAGATTTCCTTCACCTTCTTCTACACGGTGCAGAAATTCAAATTCATCTTCATTGATAATCCTTGAACCATCATGCTCAGTTCCAATCAGAATATCATCCCTCCCGTCCGATCCAACGATTATCGCATCACCTTGCATCAGTTGGAATGTCCTGACACTGATAGTGCCATTGATTCCCATGATACCGATTTTATGAAAAAGCAGATCGTTATCTATAAAGGATGCCTTTCCATCTCTATACAACACACACCATGGATGTTCCGCGTTAATATAATACATAAGCCCGGAAGTATCTTCTACCATTCCCATTACAAGGGAAACCAGCATTGAACCGTCGAAGGACTCGAAAATATTTTGCAATTCAATGAAGCAATGCTTTAACCATTGTTCCGGGTATTGATCCTGGCTGGAGGAAAAAATTTGAGTACGGGCAATAACTGATTTGAAAACCACTCCAAGAACAAGAGCTCCACCGGCACCCTGGATAGATTTTCCCATTGCGTCTCCGTTCAGGAAAACAGTGTAATCGCGATTTTTCAGTTTTATGCTATGGGCAATGCAAAGATCTCCTCCGATCTCCGTAGTCCAATTCTTGAATTCAAACTTTTTCTTTTGCTGAACAATGAAATCTATTGTAACCCTTGAGCTCACAGACTGATTCACCCCAAGAGGTTTGATCAGAAGAGAGGTCAGAAAATAATCTCCGTCCTGCTGCACCTTAAGTGTTTTCACTTCATTCAGTGTATTTTGGAGCTCAGCTGTGCGTTCTTCAACTTTTCTTTCGAGATGAGTGTTCAATTCTTCTACCTGGTTGTGAACGCGCAAGAACCTGTTTGCGAGCACGACTGCTATTCCGATTACAAAAGCAAAAAAACCGTATTTGGTGAGACCGAGATTTTTCATATTTCCAACGGGAATAGCTCCGAGTAAATCCAGAACTGCTGCGACCACTACTACCAGGAATCCGAATGCGAGTCTGAAAGCGTCTCTATTCTTTTTCATCACAGCTCTTGTCATACTATAAATCAGGTAAATCAGGATTAATAGCGCAGAGAGTTGCCATGTTAACAGAATTTTTCCCCTGAACCAGCCCGGAATAAAAAGCATTGAACCGGCAAGCACGGTCACGAAACCGAAATAAATTCTCGTAAATTTTGAAGACTTATTCGTGAAAAATTGATCAAAGAAAAGCGTACAGAAGGTGATACTGTAGAATAAAACTATGTATTCAAGACGTATCCAGAAATAAGAATCGACACCCATTTCGTATATTGTATTTGATCTCGTATAATTATAAACCGCGATGAGAAGACAAAAGAGCCCAAAATACAGATTGTATTTTTCCTTTGGTCTTTTTGCAAAAAGCAGCAGGTGATAAAATCCTACAAACCCGTACATAAAAAGGAGCATGAGGATGATCCTCTCCGAAATAAAACTCAATTGATTTGTTAGCAGATCAAGAGTGAATTCCTGTCCTCCCCAAAGTAA
>JAIOQL010000314.1 GCA_021413405.1 Leptospira sp. | reverse complement strand
GGATTGGATCCAATTTGATGCGTTGTCAGATTATCTTGGGCTTACTAAGACAGGGTTGTTTACATTGCTGTTAATCCTGGACATCGCCGGTTGGAGTGAGCTGCTCGCGGAAAAATTCTATGATTGTGGAGTTCCCCCAATTATCTCCGAATTTTCGTCCAGAATCCTCATACGTCACAAAATCCCCGCTCAGGTTCATCGCAAAATCAAATATCGAATCCGTAGATAGACTATTATCGCAGTAATTCTTCGTTTTTTAAAAAAATTTCTCTGGTAGACGGTATTACTAACTGACCCCTTGTGCCTATTCAGCCAATGAGGACAATATTCGCTTTTGACTTATTTTGATTGGCTATAATTTCTATAATACATCGCTACCACATAACGCATGAAAGGATGGTAACAATCCTTTGCGATGTGCCCGCCATCAGCAAAACTATTGCAGTAATATTGGTCAGTGCTGTCCATATCCTGAATCTGAAATCCAAATTTCTGACTGACCAAGTCAACTCTGGATTTCCATTTTTGAACAGCAAATGAGTTCTTCATCATTTTCTGCATTGGCAAAGAACTTTGGGGCCAGACAACCAACAAAGGAATGTTTTCCTTCTTTATCCTCTCAAGATTCATTTCATAGAAGGTATATTGCATTTCCGATTCTTTATAGGAACTGAAAAGCCAGTCCATCGTCCTCTTGCTTGTTGCATCCAGAACACCAAAATCTTTTTCGACGTAATTTTCTATCGGAGACAGGGCATTTCCTTTATTATCCAGCAGAAATTTTCTGGTTATTTCGCCCATCGCTGCAAGTGCCATAAACCGGGAATCCGTCAACCGTTTATATGCAGTAGCAATGTAAGGTTTATTTTTGCTCGACGCAAATAGAAATTTTCCCAGATAAAAACTGATATTTTCTTTTCCAAACACTGATGCATGCTTCAAAACAAAGGGAAGGCTAAAACTATAAGTCAGATTTGAGTTACGGAAAATTGGAGTGTTTGCATTAAACTGATTCGGGTCAGTTTCCATGAGTATCAGATCCGGGCGAATCCCGGCGTCCAGAATCTTTTCGAGATAATAGGAATAATACGCCGGTGTTGTTACTGCGGAAGAAAAATTATAGATATCCCAATCGGGATAAAAATCAGAAAGATCTTTAGCATCAAAATATAACAGCCTTGATGAACCCAGAAGGATCATCAGCTTTTTTTCTCTCTTCCCGGATTTTTCATTTTGAACAAGGATTTTGAACAGCTCCTCTTTTGATTCGTAATAAATGTAAGTAAAATCCGATT
>JAIOQL010000306.1 GCA_021413405.1 Leptospira sp. | reverse complement strand
TCTCCACGTTGGACCAGAGAATTGAGACCCGGAACCATCACCATAGGAGATTACATCCAGAGTTGCCGTTGAACTGTTCAGGATAAAGGTTACTTCAACATTACTTTTTCCGTTTACTCCAGAGGAACCAACCTGATTACCATTGGAGAGGATCCGGCTGGATGTAGAAGTTCCGGTTAAGCCTCTTGTTGCAGAAGTCACGCTGCTGGAAGTAAAATCGGGAACCCTGTTCGGACTGCAATTGGCAAGGTTATAGTAAGTGCGTATGCTTCCAGTGGTCACAGCCGGATTTGAGATCGGTGTTACACTCGAAGAACCACAAACAGACAGCGGTCCAAAATTCGGAATATTATTTACAAAAAGATATGCAAGAGACTGGTTTTGTACATTGTTATTATCTTTCTTCGTAAATCCGATACTGTTTGTTTCCGTGCAATTCAGGATAACGACAGATGTCGTAATTAATACTAAAGGATATTTAATTAGTTTTGATAAATTCATGGTGGATTCCTTTTTAAATTTTATCCGATTATTTAACATAGAGCTGATCAAATGTCCCGCCATCAGCAAAATGCAACTTCTGCGCTTTTCCCCAGCCGCCAAAATTTGTATCGATAGAAAGCAGTTCTATTTTTGGAAATTTATCAGAATATTTTTTCAGTACCGATTGATTTCGCGGACGGTATCCGTGTTTTGCAATGATCTCCTGGGCCTGTTCTGAATAGAGTGATTTCAGATATGCCTTCGAAACTTCCAGTGTCCCGTGCCGTTCTGCATTTTTTTCGACAAGCGCAACAGGTGGTTCTGTCAGAATGCTCAGGGAAGGATAGACAACATCAAACTTATCCTTTCCCAGTTCCCCCAGAATCAGTTGTGATTCATTCTCCCAGGTGACAAGTACATCGCCAATTCCGTTTTGAGCAAATGTAGTTGTGGATCCTCTTGCCCCTGAGTCAAGAACCGGAACATTCTTAAAAAGAGTTTTGATGAAATCTTTTATTTTGGATTCATCATTGTTGAATTTTTTTGCAGCAAATCCCCAGGCCGCAAGATAATTCCATCTTGCTCCACCGCTCGTTTTCGGATTTGGAGTGACAACTACAACTTTATTCCGGATCAGATCATCCCAATCTTTGATTCCTTTCGGATTTCCTTTTCTTACAACAAATACTATTGTTGATGTGTAGGGAGTACTGTTGTTCGGAAGACTTTTTTGCCAAGCAGGGGAAATGAGTCCCTTTGATGCGATGATGTCGATATCATAGGAAACCGCGAGGGTTACAATATCGGCTTCGAGTCCATCGATGACAGCTCTTGCCTGTTTTCCGCCACCGCCGTGAGATTGGTTGATTCTCACATTGTCTCCGGTTTTAGAATTCCAATATTTCGAAAAAAGCTGGTTGTATTCCGCATATAGTTCGCGGGTCGGATCGTAGGAAACGTTCAGTAAAGAAATATCTTTATCTTTTGCAGGTAAGGAAATGCTCACTGAGATTATGGAAACTGCGAGTATCACTGTTTTTATGATTTTTGTTTTCATGTTATTCTCCATTTTATAATTTCAAATTCTGTTACATTGCGAACTGGACAAAAAAGAAAAAGCTATAGGATTTATTGTCCAGTGAGTATCGTGCCGTTGCATCTGTTGCCAAAGGATTTACACGCTGATTCGCGATTGCATCACCAGCAACGAGGAGTGAGGCTCCGGACCAGATAGAAATATAGTCTTTCAGATAATATTGCCAGATCAGATCATATTCATAAAACAATCTTTGTCCCGGTTTGTAACCCAATCCGAATCCGCCATATTTCTGGTTGTTTGCATTCTCGGTTGAAAGTCCAACGTTCTGCGCCCCGGCAGAATTATACCAGGCATCATTTTGGGATGCTTTCTGAATGTCATAGGCGACAAAAATGAATTTTCCGAGTTTCTCTGTGTTATACATCAGGTGAACAGATTTTGTTTTCGTGTTTGACCAGAAGGTTGCATTTACGATACCATTTCCGGAATCAAAGTAGGGAAATCCCCCTGATCTGGTTGCAAACGAAGCATCGTAGGTAGCCACTTTGTTATCGGATCTGTTCGGATCACCGGACCCGACAGAATACTGTAATCCAACACGGAATCTGTCAAAGAATGTGTAACCGGTTTGTGCCAAAACAAAGTGCGTGTCATATTGCACTTTCTCCGTATATAACCGTTGACCGCCATAACTCTGATTAAAGATATCCCATCCTGCGTTTACGCGGGTTCCATTATTTCCAAACTGCCAGGATGCTTCCAAAGTCCAGTCCCAGGATTTATTTTTTGGTAACGTGTTCCCGGAATTGGTACGATTGCTCAGAAGAAAACCGGCAGTATTCAGATCATCTCTTTGTCTCGTTTTATCTTGCGTTGTGGCCGGTGTTACAGTGAGTGACTGCTCCCATTTTCTATCCACATTGAAAATAAAGAAATCAAAAGAAAAATCTTCAAACTTTAACGAATTATAAAGACCGGAGAGAGCTGTATTGTTCACTCCACCTTTCCTTTGTCCGTTTGCAGTAGTGATCCCTGAACTTCCGTTTGTGTCTGCGGCAAGGACTGTGCTAAAAACTTCCGAAGTAAAATATTTTGAAGTGTATTTTAAGCGTGCGCCATCAAACGAATTCCCAATCTGACCGTCATTCCTTCCCCCAACATACCGGTTGTGGCCGAATCCCAAAATCTGACGTCCCACGATGAATTCAAATCCATCGACAATATTTTTTAAGATAACAAATCCTTCTCTCAGGTCAGTGTTATTCTTAATCGGTTGCTGAGTTGTGGTTGTGGGTGCGGCTGAAAGATCAATACCAATGTTGTTCGACTGTCCAAGATATCCCAGTTGTCCGCCTTTTGCAGTTTGTGAGCCTCCGAATTCCCGTACATCCTGGATGGTAACTTTCGCTGCGGCATATTTAGAGGGATCAACTGCAAACCAGACCTGTGAATTCTGACTTCCATAATTTCTATCATCCAGGGTTCTCTTGTCAAAGTCTGAATTATGAGAATAATCCCATCTTGGACGGGCCTGGAATCCAATTCTAAAAATATCGCCAAACCAAAGTCTTTCTACTTTTCGGACGGCATCCTGGTGATCCGGAGCAAGAAGCTGAGATTTCATCAATTCTCCGGGAAGCTTTCCTTTATAAGGGCTTACGTATGGAACTTCCTTTGCGAGTTCTTCCTGTATTTCCGGAATACCCTTTCCGTCATTTGGTTGTGCTTCATATTTGATGTCGGCTGGTGGATCGAGATTAACTGAGCCACCCTTGCCGGTTCCCTGGGAGAGAAGACCAGATGTCAAAAGACATGCACAAAAAGCCCCTCCCGTTATTTTTATCAGATCACTTTTCATGGTTTTCCTCCTGGAAAATTTTTTAACCATTGAATCTGGCTGTCTGTTTAAATCAAGTTTATTTCGTTATATTGGAAAATATATTTAATATAACGTATATTTGGTTCATAAGTTCCGGGTTTTTTTAGTATTTGGGATGAAATCTGTTATGGCAGAGCATTCGGCTCGAGTGGGAATATCCGGTTTTATATCTTTTTTCGTGATCCGTCAGCCCTTTGGTGGAGTTCCCCCAACAGGTCGTTATGTTGGGTATTCGAT
>JAIOQL010000310.1 GCA_021413405.1 Leptospira sp. | reverse complement strand
AATGGAATTAAAGGAGATTTTGGAGTTCTACAGCTCGGTTTGGTCAACAACCAGGAGAATGGAACTCTCTATGGAACACAAATCGGATTATGGAACAGTGCAAACAGAATAAACGGGGTTCAATTCGGATTTGTCAACAACCAGAATCAGAATGCCGGATTGCAGGCTGGTCTCATAAACATTGCGAACAATAGTACCGGAATACAGTTCGGCCTCTTCAACTATTCAAAAGAAAAAGCATTTTTACAAATTGGTCTTATAAATGTAGCAATGAAAAACTCATTAAAGGTTTTACCGTTTATCAACGTAGATATGGATGATGAAAAATAAAATCCGGCTTCATGCGATTGATTGCCGGAAATTATTTGCTGGACTCAGGCACTTTTTTTGTTTTGATCAGTATTTTGGGATGATTCAATTCATATCGCAACGCATCGATTCGTGAGTGCAAATCGGTTGCATCCCCAAAATCAATGAAATAGGGATATCTCTTGTGTGTGATGAGAGTTTTACGCGCATGCTTGATCGGACACCAGTATTGTTCTGTCCGTGCAGCAATTTCCATTGAATATGCAATGAGCCCGTTTGCATATCCGCAATACTCACAATTTATTTTTTCGAACAGATTGAGATAAGCGAGACTCCTTCTGTCAATGGCGATATAATCTCCACGGTTAACAGCAGGAATCCCATACAACCGGAAGCAGATGCCCTGGTAAATTGTGATCGAAATATCCAGAAACAGAAGCGGAAAAATCATAGAATAAATAAATGGTACAGAAAGCATATTCTGTGGCTGGCTTGTACTGATCCATGTATGAATTCCCATCTTCATCCGTTTGTGGGCATCTTTTATTTTTTTTTCAAATAACGCTTTCTTGCCTCTCAGCTCATAGAGCACATTCTCTTCATTTTCCCGTAATTCTTTGCGGAGTTCTTCTTCCAGAACTGTGATCTGATCCAGAATTCCCCTTACTTTTTTGTTCATAGACTACATTCGGATAATTCACTTCCAACTGC
>JAIOQL010000309.1 GCA_021413405.1 Leptospira sp. | reverse complement strand
TATCCTTCTTTTTCAAGGATCTTTATATCACCGATCATGGTTTTCACCGAATCACCCTTGTTACCGTTATAGACCCCGCGGAAATGAAGATTTTTATCGATCAGGAATATCTGTTCCGAATGAACAAAATCATTCGGATTCTTGTTTGTAGTTGTTGTATCTGCCTGGAAAACATTTCGTGCAAAGGAGTGAATCCTGTCACGCTCCCCGGTGAGAAGAGTCCATTTTCCGTCCATCATCCCTTTTTCATTTGCTAGTTTCCTTAATTCAGCCGGTGTATCCAGATCAGGTGTCACCGAATAGGAAACTATCTGAACAGAACGATCATTTCCATATGTGCTTTGAACAAATTTCAGATTTCTAATAATGTTCGGACAGATGCCATGACATTTTGCAAAGAAGAATGACACGATGGTTATTTTATTCTTAAGATTATCATGACCAAAAGAAACATCAGACTGATTTGTAAACTTAAATGAATCCACTTTTCTGGCCTCAATTGGAATCTTCCCATGTTCAGCCCAGAAAGACTCCAGATCTTTTCCTCTAAAATAAGGCAATTTTCCTTTCTGGGGACTACCAAAGAAGGTGAATTGGGAATCCCGATTCCCTTCACCGGGAATATTGTTTTTACAGTCAACATTGAAAAATGCAAACAGAATCAGACAAATAAATATTACTTTTTTTGGAAACATAGCTCTCCTGTCAGTATATAACTGTTTTTTTATTCGTTTCATCGCCCTTCAATTTGAAGCATAGCTTTGAACCGACAACTCCGTACAATTTTTCTTTGGTGTATACATAATTCGAAAAAATCTTTCCATCTTTTCTCCAGACCTTTTGTCCGACATTCTGGTCTTTGATATATTTCCCATATCTGTATGGATTTCCTTCTTCATGCCATTCCCAGTGATCTCCATCTGAAAGGCCGTCTTTGTATTCATACCAGAATCTCGGGTTTCCATTTTCGTACCAGCCTTTATGTATCCCGACTCTTTTCCCTTTT
>JAIOQL010000308.1 GCA_021413405.1 Leptospira sp. | reverse complement strand
TCCTCCGTCATTGCACGGTTGAGTGCTTCTCTATACGTGACCTTAGCCATCAGTTGTCCTCCGCGTAAACATGCTTCCAGAGAGCTCCGGGAGGCGGTTCTTTGCTTTCTTCAGCAAACAGGACTGACTCTTCCACTATTTTTAAAATTGTTTCTTCCATTTTTTCAAGCTCAGATTCTGTCATTCCCGAATCGCTCAGGGTTTGTTTTGCTTTTAGCAAAGGATCAAGTTGCTTGTATTTATCCACTTCTTCCTTTGTTCTGTACTTTGCAGGATCAGACATCGAATGTCCGCGGAACCGGTAGGTAGAAATTTCGATGAGTGTCGGACCTTCACCACGTCGTGCTCTTTCTACAGCATTCTTCACATGATCCCTAACCTTTCTGACCTCATCGCCTTCAATGTGATCTCTCGCCATATCATAGGCTACTGCACGAATGGATACGTCCTTGACGCTTAACGCACGATATTCCGGAGTACCCATGGCATAATGGTTGTTTTCACAAATCATGATGAGTGGCAATTTCCAGACTGCAGCAAGATTTAGCGCCTCATGGAAAGCTCCCATATTTGACGCGCCTTCTCCAAAAAAACAGATACAAACACCATCCTGCTTTTTATATTTGATTGCGTATGCCGCACCGGCTGCCAGTGAAATGTGACCACCAACTATTCCATGTCCCCCCAAAAAATGATGTTCCTTTGAAAAGAAATGCATGGATCCGCCATATCCGCCAGAAATCCCGGTTTCTTTGCCATATAATTCTGCCATGAGTGCTTTCGGGTCCATTCCCCTGGCAATCGCATGACCATGATCGCGATAGGTCGAAACAATGTAGTCTCTTTGATCGATCGCTGCAATCGACCCGACACCCACGGCTTCCTGCCCGATGTATAAGTGACAGAATCCACCGATTTTTCCGCTGCTATATGCCTTTGCAGCAGCTTCTTCGAATCTCCTGATCAGAAGCATCTGACGGTAAAATTCAGTAAGTTCTGTAATACTTTCTTTTGTTTTAAGAGCTGTTCCCAAGTTTTCCTCTGTGCTGATAAAATAACTGAATCAGGGTCAATGTATCACCCCGAATAAGAAATAGACAAGTAGTTTTAAATTATTCCGGGATGTTTTGCATAGCAGAATCGTATTTAATTTATGAAAATCGGCTTTACTCCCGAAATAAATTTGAATCCATTTCATTATGCTTTCTATTCCGGGAATAAAAGATCTGAAAAAAACTCTCTGGAAAAACCTGGAGCCGGGAATGATCTTTCTGGGAGGAGTAGTCATCAATGATACAATTCCCTATGAGCTTCGCGATTATCCCGTTTTGACTGCGAAATTACTTTCAGAGTTATCGGAAAAATTTAAATTTCTGGAAAACAGGGAAGTTGTCATTGCAGAGCCGATGAAGGGATTCAATGCCCGGAAAATCTCAGAGGATATGAGCCTGATCCAGAAAAAACTGAAAAAATACCAGGATTTTAGCAGCAATTTTCAATCGGAGAAAAGGAAAATTTTAGAACAGTTAGAAATAGCTGATCCCGAAATCCCAATTTTGAATCCGGAATTTATTGAACCTGTATTTCTCATCAAAGATCATTTTAATTCGATGGAGATTCCGTTTACTATTCCGTCAGATGGCGGCCGGATACCTTCTTTTCTCTCAAAAGAAACCGCCTCGATACGGGTTTCAGAATTATTTTCTAATGTATTAAACAAAAAATTGAATCTTCCGGATGATAAGGAAATTCTGCTTCACATAGTTGTTGATTATTCATTCAGTATGAATAACAAT
The DNA here is from genome assembly GCA_021413405.1 of Leptospira sp. GTDB lineage: Bacteria > Spirochaetota > Leptospiria > Leptospirales > Leptospiraceae > JAIOQL01. The sequence goes on along the minus strand of JAIOQL010000308.1, from coordinate 54 downwards.
AATAAGCTCGAAATTGTAATTGATACAGTACATTCTTTCTACCGTGAAATTTCG
>JAIOQL010000307.1 GCA_021413405.1 Leptospira sp. | reverse complement strand
CGGGTTTCACAACTGTAGATAAGAAAATTTTTGAAGAAATGAATTTCAGAAGGATCAGTCTGGGAAACTCAACCTTCCGGTCTGAATTTGCTCTTGCCTATGCTTGTGCTCAGATTGAACTCTTAAAACTAAAAAGCAGCTCCGCCTGAAAACAGAATTTTTTGCTCATCCTTTGCTTCATACTTTCCAGTAGCGGAATCCAGAACCCATCTTCTGATATCCTGTAATTTGACTGTGAAAGGGCCAAGCTTAATTGCAAGCTCACCTGCACCCATGGATTTGTCATCGATTTTGAGGGCTTCCGAACGTTTATCGAATCCCTTCTTATTGTAATAGGCTGAAATCCGAAAAATCTGTCCGATAGGTATGTAGGCTCCTAAAAATATTCTGGAGTTGTCTTTTCCATCATAATCTTCATAGTTTAATTCAAAACCAAAATTATAAACATTCAGGATCGCAGTGTAAAAATATCCTTTGACGATGGCTCCGTCGGGATCGAGTCCTTTCAGGTATTGCCATTTCGGAGTAGGCAGATTTGAATTCAGATTTGATTGAGTTCTTTCCAGTTCGTAGTAACTGTCGAAATACATCGGGATATAATTTGAAGTCATTCTCCTGTATTCCGGTTTCAGAGTGAGGTTGATTTCCTTTCCTCCAATTTTAGCAAGCACTCCATAATGGGTTCCATGAGAATTGGAAACATTTTTAATTGTGTTCACATCATAATATGGTGTAACTTCCAGATTTTCACTGCTCCAGAGTTTGTATTCCGCATCATAGCCCTGGATAGCAGCGCGCACGGAATTTATGACAACAGGATTATTTTTTGAATCAAGTTTCATATTTCCGGTTGTATCAAAAGACAATGTGTTTGGAGCATTTGCATCAAAGGCTGTTGTATACCCGATCGCAAACCGGTTCCACCAGGCATCTGCCCGGAAAAGTGGTCCGCGATTTTTTCTTTTTTCTTCTTCCTTTTTTTCGTCTTTTTTTTCTTCCTTTTTCGGAACCTCCTTTATTTCCCCGGTGAGCGGATCCTCGACTATTTCTGCAGACCTGAGATTTTTGTCTTTCGCCTCTTCAGTAACTTTTTTCCTTCCCGCCTCATCCTGGACATTTCCAAATGCCGGCATCAATGCAAAAAGTGGTGTTGCACCGGTGATCCAGTCGTATGCTTTTGTTCCAATCGCAAATGGCCGGATATACCCCCTACCGGCACTTACTTCTTTATCTGTAATAGAATTGGTGAAAACCTGAACTCCCCCATAATCGGTGTTATAATCCGCCATCACACCGACTTTGTACACATCGACACGTTGATTATTGATGTACCGGTTTACGATTGTTCCGTGCCCGATGTATCCGTTGAAAATTTTTCCGACATATGCTGAGTAAGTTGTTTCTCCGGGTTTGTATTCTCCATAGGTTCCGTACCAGGCATAATTGATAAACCTGAGATAATCCGATTTCTGGTCATAGTCAATTTTCCGGATCTGGCCGGCTTTGCTTCCGGGAGTCTTTGGAGCCCTGTCAAGGAGGAGCACGTTTAACGGAACGCCCAGGTTTATCCCGAATGTCCCAAAATTGAAATTAAATGCAGGAGCAATGTAAGCATAATAATCACCATCATACTTATTCACGCCGACATCGTAGGAAAAGAAATCCTGGTTAGGTCGCATTGCATACCCCGGTGGGGTCCATACCTGTGCACTGAGATATCCGGCACTGAAATATGAAAGAATGAATACAAAAGCTAATTTGAATCTCATGACAGTTTTGATTTCATAAGGGTATATTTATTTTTCGGATACAAAAGGACACCTGCACGCTTAGTTTGCACAATCCCTCTTAATATATTTGTTAAATCGGGAAATATCCGCTAAAAATGGAGAATTAAACCTCCAGAAAGCCTCTCCAACAACTCCTTGATCAAAAACTTCGCTATAAAAAGCTGGATATAGATACGTCAAAAATAACAAAACAGGAATACATGCAGAAAAATAAAGAGGTACGCTCTTCAGCTACTATACGTTTTTGCGGGGATTCCGGTGACGGGATGCAACTCACCGGAAGTCAATTTACATCTACTACAGCAGCCTTTGGGAATGATCTGGCAACCTATCCGGATTTTCCGGCGGAAATCAGGGCACCGGCAGGAACCCTTGCAGGAGTTTCAGGATTCCAGCTCCATTTTTCATCTGAAGACATTCATACACCCGGGGATGCACCGGATGTTCTGATCGCAATGAATCCAGCAGCTCTAAAAGCAAATATCAAAGATTTGAAACCAAACGGAATACTGATTGTAAACAGTGATGCATTCACTGACAAAGATTTCGAAAAAGCTGGCTATTCGGAAAGTCCACTGACCGATGATTTAAGCCATAAATTCCAGGTTTTTGAAGTGCAAATCAATAAGCTGACAACCCTTGCCCTCGAAAAACTGGATCTTTCAGAGAAGGAGGTTGACAGAACTAAAAATCTGTTTGCTCTCGGAATTACCTATTGGATGTTTTCCAGACCTCTTGAGTTTACAGAACACTGGCTCGAAGAAAAATTCAAAGGCAAAGATATCATCATCGAGGCAAACAAACTGGCCCTCCACGCCGGCTACAATTATGCAGATACCGCCGAAGTTTTCATTTCTCAATTTGAGATACCGAAGGCAAGTCTTGAAAAAGGCACCTACCGGAATATTACCGGAAACTCAGCCACTGCAATCGGTCTCGTTACTGCATCGCACCTGGCAGGCCTTCCGCTTTTCCTTGGAAGCTACCCGATCACACCGGCCTCAGACATTTTGCATGAACTTTCCAAATATAAAAATTTTGGTGTAAAAACATTCCAGGCGGAAGATGAAATTGCCGGTGTTGCAAGTGCAATTGGTGCTGCCTTTTCTGGAAGTATCGGAGTGACTACAACCTCCGGCCCGGGATTTTGTCTGAAGGCAGAAGCCATGGGGCTTGCTGTGATGACAGAACTGCCACTCCTGATCATCGATGTTCAGAGAGGTGGTCCATCTACAGGTCTTCCGACAAAAACGGAACAGTCTGACCTCCTCCAGGCTTTGTTTGGCAGGAATGGTGAAAGTCCAATTCCTGTAATTTCGGCATCCACCCCATCCGATTGCTTTTATGCTGCCATCGAAGCCGTCCGTATTGCTCTCAAATTCATGACGCCGGTTATTCTTCTTTCGGAAGGATATCTCGCAAATGGATCAGAACCCTGGAAGCTTCCGGAAATGTCGGGACTTCCAAAAATCGAAACAAACCTGATTGATAAAAGCAACAGTCCGACGGGTGAAGGATTCGTAGCTTACAAACGTCATGAAGACACTCTCGCAAGGGACTGGGCTGTGCCGGGAATTGCAGGATTGGAACACAGGATCGGTGGCCTGGAAAAGGATTTCACAACGGGCAATGTAAGTTATGATCCGGATAACCATGAAAATATGGTAAAGATACGTGCTGAAAAAATTGCAAACATAAGTAATTTTATCCCTTCCCAGGAAGTCTATGGCGATACGTCAGGCGACGTTCTCGTTCTTGGATGGGGGTCAACTCATGGAGCGATCAGGAGTTCCGTGGACTTAGCCCGTAAAAAAGGTTTAAAGGTTTCACATGCACATCTCCGTTACCTAAACCCTTTCCCTAAGAATATGGAAGTGATTCTGAAGAATTTCAAAAAGGTACTCGTTCCCGAACTCAATACAGGACAGTTATCTTTCCTGATCCAGGGAACATTTGCAGTCAAGGTTCACAAACTGAATAAGATCAAAGGAAAACCTTTTTCAATCGAAGAGATTCTGGATGAAATTGAAGAACTTGTTAAATCGTAGGAGATACTATGTCTGAATCAAAAGCACTCACTAAAAAAGATTTTATGTCAAGCCAGGAAATTCGCTGGTGTCCCGGATGCGGCGACTATGGAATACTGGCAGCGGTTCAAAAAACAATGCCCGAGCTCGGGATAGCCAAGGAAAAAGTAGTATTTGTATCCGGAATCGGATGCTCTTCCAGGTTTCCTTACTACATGAATACCTATGGATTCCACACAATACATGGAAGGGCTCCTGCGATTGCAACAGGGCTCAAGGTCAGCAATCCCGACCTTAGTGTATGGGTAATCACGGGAGACGGTGATGGACTTTCAATTGGGGGAAATCATCTGATTCATTGCATACGCCGGAATCTGGATCTCAATATTCTCCTGTTCAACAACCAGATATATGGCCTCACTAAGGGACAGTATTCTCCAACGAGTGAATACGGAAAAGTAACCAAGTCGACACCGTTTGGATCCATAGACGCCCCATTACAACCTCTTTCAATTGCGATAGGCGCCGAGGCTACATTTGTTGCAAGAACCCACGACAAAAGCCAAAAGCATATGTCGGAAATGATAGAAAGAGCGGCAAAACACAAGGGAACTTCGTTTGTGGAAATATACCAGAACTGTAATATTTTCAATGATGGCGCACACGATGCATACACCGGGAAAGACACCCGCGAAGAAAATTCAATCACACTCGAACATGGCAAACATCTTTTGTTCGGAAAGAATAATGAAAAAGGAATCATGATTGATGAATCGATTCCAAAAGTGGTCAATGTCGCAGATGTCGGCCTTGATTCAATCCACATTCACGATGAAAAAAGAATGAACCCGGACTATGCATTCCTTCTCTCCCGGCTGCATCATCCTTCGTTTCCGGTTCCGATGGGTGTTCTCAGGGACGTAGAAAAACCGATCTATGAAGAAGAACTTCAAAAACAAATCGAAACAGTAACGCAAAAAAAAGGAAAAGGCGATATTAAAAATCTGATCTATTCCGGAGAACTCTGGGAAGTGAAATAAAAAATCCCATAATTATTCGCTAATATAATAGCCACAAACACCCGGAAACGCAGATAGTTTTTCTTTTATCAAATTTCCCGGGTCTTTGTGATTCATCCCCTAAAACCATCTGCCTTTGTGGTAAAAGACTAATGCTTCAGACTATACGGGCCGGATCCGAAATGCGTTATCAGTAATGCCGCCCCAAGCATAGAAATATTTTTTATAAACATGGCCTGTTGAACATGGAGTGTGACTGGATCACCCGCATTCCAGAACTGATGCATCATTACTGTCACAGGGATGAGAAAGATCACAGTCAGCCATCCGCCCCACACTGCTTTAAATCCAAGAACAATACTTAGTCCCCCGAGAAGTGCAATAATGCCTGAAAGGGGAACAATAACTGAAGCGAGCGGAACTCCAAGTTGAGCAGCATGCGAAATTCGTTCGGTCGTAAAATGACCGGGCCCTGCGATGATAAAAATAGCTCCGAAAAGAATCCGGGCTAACAATACTATTATTTCCATATTTTTCTCCATTTTTTATTTTCCGAAAATTAGCTGAGACGTTTTAAATAATTATATTTCTTCAAGAAAAGGAATTAGAACTTTCAGAAATCCTTCCGGGTCCTCAGCAAATGGCATATGACCTGTATCCAACAACTTCAATTTCGAATTTGGAATTGTCTTTACCACAGTCTCTGCGAGCGTGACCGGGATGACAGGGTCAAGCTTTCCCCAAATCACAAGAGTCGGCGCCGATATTCGCTTTCCACTTTCCCTTAAATCATGATCGGGTGACGCGAAACTTCTCCACATTGCCGCATTTACTGCAATGGCTCTTTCAGATTTTTCGTTTCGAATATTTTGAAGTATCTTCAGAACGTTATCATTTTTTATCTTTAGATAAAAGGATGGAAATTTATTCCAGAGCACCCCAGTCCAAAATTCAGAGCCTTTGAAACTACAAAACGCACGCGCTTTGAAATCATGTTCAAAAAATCCTCCCGAATCTACTAAAACCAGTGCCTTAACTTTTTTAGGATCAGATACAGCGAGGCTTGCTGAGGCAAACGCACCGACAGAATTTCCAAGAAATATGGCCGGCTCCAGATCGAGCTTATAAACAATTTCACGCAATACTTCTGCCAGCATAACAGCACTGATCTCACTTGACGGATCCGGATAGTCCGATTTCCCATGCCCAAGCCAATCCAGTGCGATGACACGATAGGATTTGGCGAGTTCGTCGTGGATCGATTCAAAATCGTTGTGATCATGTCCTGCGGCATGCAATAGAAAGAGTGGTTTTCCCTTACCGGTGTCTGTGTAGCTAATCGCTCCATAGCTCGTAGTTATTTTATTCATCATTACAGTCATTTTGTCCGTCATTGTTTTTGCCTCTGTAGTTTTTATTCTTAATTCCTGCCCTCCACTGCACTGCCCGAGTATACAAACAACGAGCAGTGTCAAAAAAACAGAAAATCTGGATACTTCGTTTGGATATTTCATAAACGTAACCTCAATTGTTGATGATACGTTTATGCACTATTCATTTGGATTTGTCATTAACCTGGGTTTATGGGATCTCTTTTTTTGATACGTTTGCGTATCCTGCTCAGCGCAACTGGTGTTATCCCCAGATAGGAGGCGATATGGTACTGTGCTATTTTTTCACTCACCTCCGGATATTTCTTCAGAAACGACGCATATCTTTCCTCGGCACTGAGCGTTACAAACTCATATTCCCGTTTTGCCTTTTTCATGAATAGTGCTTCCGCGAATTTCCGGCCAAGCCGTTGCCAGTGCATATTTCGTTCATAAAATTTCAGCATTTGATCAAATGGAGCTACCAGTAACCGAGTATCTGTCAGCGCCTGGATATACGCTATGGAATCGTTTTTATTCAGAAGATCATAGTAAGAACCGGTGAACTCATTCTTAAAATTAAAACTTTTATTAAATTCATCACCCTTATCATTCACAAAATATTCCCGAACTGCACCGGAAAGTATGAACCCCACCAACTCCGCCCTATCCCCGGCTCTCAGAAAAAACTCTTTTTCTTTCAGTGACTTCATAGAAAAAAAACCAGCCAATTCCCTTCTTTCGTTCTCGGGCACTGGTGAGATCAAATTCAAATAAATAAAAAGTCTATCTGCATCCTCCTGCTGGACGATCTTTGCTTTTGACATTAGAGAAACTCCCTAAGACCGGAATATTTTATCATTTATGAAAGTAATCAGATTTCAATGGCAAAATTCCAAACACTTAACTAATCTTGAAGCCTTCATCATAACTAATTTTAAAAAAAATTATAGAACTCCATCTGAAACTATTTATGAATTTTGTTTCATTACAGGTAATCCGGTAGATAATTAGTTTTCATTAAAATAGAGTATCTGTCTACAGCAAGTCATTTCAATCCAATATTCCAATAAATGAGATTTTTGTCTAATTTAACAGAATTATATTTGACCCGAAAGCACTCTCTGGAATGCTATACAAAAATGCCTATTCAAAGGAGATGTTCATTATGGCAAGACAGTTAAAACCAGAAACAATCGCTCTTCACGGAGGACAGTCACCGGATCCTACGACAACCTCGAGGGCAGTTCCCATTTATCAAACTACTTCATATGTCTTCAAAGACACAGATCATGCCGCCAGATTATTCGGCCTTCAGGAATTTGGAAATATTTACACACGCCTGATGAATCCTACGACTGATGTTCTTGAGAACCGGGTTGCAGCACTGGAAGGCGGAGTTGCAGCACTGGCAACCGCATCCGGACAATCTGCCGAAACACTGGCTCTTCTAAACATTGTTGAAACTGGTCAGGAAATCGTGGCTTCTGCATCTCTATATGGTGGAACCTACAACCTGTTTCATTATACATTTCCGAAACTGGGAATAAAAGTTCATTTCGTTGATCCGTCCGACCCGAATAATTTCAAGAAAGCTGTGAACGATAAGACACGGGCGTTTTATGCAGAAACTCTTGGAAATCCTAAATTGGATACAATAGATATTGAAGCGATAGCAAAAATTGCGCATGAGGCTGGCGTTCCACTGGTTGTTGATAATACCCTCC
>JAIOQL010000370.1 GCA_021413405.1 Leptospira sp. | reverse complement strand
ATTTTCAAGATTAACCTGAATTGGCGGAGAAAAGAAAACCAGTCCGTAGAAAGTACTGAAGATCAGAATGGATCTGAAAATTAAAAAGATTAATTTCAATTGAATAATTTCCCGGTAACCGACGTTTGAATTTTTTTTGATAAAAATATCAGGATATAAAAAATAAACCCGCTATAGAAAAGCAGAAAACGCAATAGATTCTCATCCATGCTCTTTATTCCCTGATACATTGATTTTCCTATTCCTGGAAAAAAGAAAATCTCTTCTACGATTATCGCACCAGAAAGCAAAGAGCTCAGGTCAACCAGTATAAGGATAATGAGAAGCGGGAATATCTTCAGAAAAACATGCTTAAAAAGAATTCTTGCTTCGCCAAATCCCCTCGACCGGAGAAATAAAATATATGGCGAGTCGAGAGTTAGAAGAACTTCGGAATGAGAATAAAGAAAAATTCTTGCAAAAACCCGGGAACCAAGCGCAATTCCCGGAAGCAAAAGATACCGTAAATCCCAACCATTGAATCCACCTGGGGGAAGAATTCCAAGTTTCAGAAAAAAAACAAGAAGCAATATCACTGATACAACAAACACAGGGGTCGAAAGAATCATTACGGAAAGAAATTTAAGGGCAGCAGTTAGAGGTTCACTCTTTAAATAAACTGCCAAAATAGAAAAAAAAACTCCGCAGAACGATCCGGAAAAAACGGAAAATAACGCAAGATACGCGGTTGGAAGAAATCGATCCAATAGATGATGCCTGACATTTTCTCCTGAAGCGGTAAGGACTTCCCGGTAAGTAACCAGTGAAATTACAAAATCAGAATAAGAACTTACAAATGAACCGGAGGTTTTTAATTTTTCTAAATCGGTTAGTGTAATTCCAGAATCTGCGTGCAGAAATTCTTTATCCTGTATCCGAACTCTTGTAAAAAATACTGAGAAGAAAGATAGCAGGATAAAAAATAAAATGAATTTACAAAATTCTTTCAATCAATTGGAACCTTTCCGGTTACTGAATGCTGATTGTATTTCCTCAAAAGTTTTGGCACTTATTATCTTTTTTCTTTCCTCTTCCAAATTTAAGGTTTTCGCGATCAATGCAAGCGTCTTGATGTGCTCCTGGAACTGATCTTTAGGAACAACAAGCATTACAAATATATGAACAGGAAGATTATCAATAGAATCAAATGGAATACCCTGGGGAGAAATCCCGATTATACATTTCAGTTCCGTAACCGATTCCACGGAACAATGCGGAATCGCTACGCCACTTCCTATCCCGGTTGACATTGAATTCTCCCGCGAGACTAGCGCCTGCAGAATTTCGTCATTCTCCGACTCCTTTATCAACCCCGATTTAAGAGCATGGGACAGAAGTCTGGAGATTACTTCTTCTTTTGATGAGGCCTTTAAATCAAAGATGACATTTGCCGGAGTCAAAAGTTCTAAAAGATGGTTCATTTTATACCAGTTTTATCCAAGCGCTTACCGTGAAAATTTTTTTCTATAACAAATAACGATAATATTGCGTGAACAAGAAAAAAAACGATGAGTAATGACACTGGCGGGAGGGGCATTAGAGGATAAAAAATGCAGAGAGCCGGGAGGCCGCAAGTTAAAATCCCTGCCCCCAGGGAAATATAAAAAACAGAACCAGCACTCCTCCCTGGGCTACTATAGATGAGGTACCAGATACAGGTATAAAATAAAATTCTATCCATAAAAGGAAAAATGTCAGGATAAAAAAGCATTGCAAATGAAAAGAAAAGCAAACCAAAAAAAAGCAGATCATATCTGAACCGTTCTGACCTTAGAAATCCCAAAGGAAGGAAAAGGATGATATATACACCAAGGTTTTCGAGAATCGAAAAATTGAAATTCCCGATCCCTCTGTCAGGAAGGTTCTGGAGAAAAAACATTCCCATAAATTCGGTACTATTCATTATTGGAACCGGAAAAAATAAGTTCTCCCCGGAAATATGAAATGGAAGAATTCCGGTTTCATTCAGGGCAAAAGTTATGGATACAAGTAAGGCAGAAAGATATAACCCCAACGGAAACCGGAGCATTGGGGCAATCGGGGTTATATAGTATAATAAAGTTCCGAGAAACACAACAGGGATCAGAATCCTAAGATCAAAAAAAACAGGAGGCGTGATAATTAAAAAAAGAAGAAATTGATAAATCAGTCCTGGAAAATAAACATACATATTCTTTTTTTTTAGAAATGCTATCGTACATAGAAACCCGGTAACGGAAATTCCTAGCGCAGGCAATAGCGAAGGATTATAGAAACAGACCCCTCCGTAAACAAGAACTAAAATGAAAGTGAAGATTATATCGGGATAAAACTTTCCGGATAGAGTAAAAAAACCCTTTAGTGAATATTTTACGTTATTCGCCAATGTTTTTTACCGGATTCCTGATCGATTGAATTCTTTCCCGAAAGTTTATTCGTGAAGGACAGAAGACAGTGCAGATTCCGCATTCGATGCAAATGTCAGAATTGAATTTTTCTGACTGGCCGTCAACCAGCGCATGTGGGTTTGCTGAAACAGGACAATAAATGGAGCAATCTCCACAATCAACGCAGCTCAGTTCCCTGCCGCTCCCGGGCTTAACGGAAAAATAGACAATCGAATAATGCCTGTATATATCTATGTAGAAAGGAGCATCAGTCCCGTAATAATCATTTTTATCATAAAGCGAATTAACAGTAAAGTATGGAAACTTTTTCCTGTAAAATGAAGTTAAAAAAGAAAGATTTTGTCCGTTTCGAAGAAGGAAATTCCGGACACCACTAGTGATCCAGCCGCTTTTATCAACTGTGAGAATTGAAATATGCCGGCAGAGAAAGGGAATTGAATAGTATAAAACCCGCAAAAGATGATACAATGTTTCCGGACCAATGTAGAGAACAGATTCATGCGAAGTCATTCCAGGTCTAAATTTTGAATTCTTCCTGCTCAGGAAATAGGTTGGGTCTCCAAGAGGATATTTGAATTTGATGCGATTCCCGCTTATGTAATCGCAAATTTCTGAATCCGGGTAGACCTCTTTCAGGGTGTTTTTAAGAAGGGCAAAAGCTTCCGGGTATTCTTTAACTGTAAGTGCAGCAAAATCGATGAGATTATCTTTAGTAAAAGGTGAAAAAACTATGAGCGAATTTTTTTCGCCTTTAAATTTCTGGAAAAGTTCCATGAGAGGCAGATTGGGAAAATCAAGAGAAAATAGGCCTGAAGAAATAATCCTCGCACTTAAATCCGATTCATCCAGAATTCTGTTCTCAAAAGTTACCTTTTTCCGGATTTCTCCGTCAATTCTGAGTGAAATTCCAAGGGTGTCATCCGCTAATGCGGACGCTACGCCAGTTACCGGTGAAAGGACAGAATATTTTTTCCCGCCATATAGAGGATCACCGGTCTGAACCCGTC
>JAIOQL010000369.1 GCA_021413405.1 Leptospira sp. | reverse complement strand
GCTTCCTTTTTGGTCTCGGACGTTGATAAAACACCGGGTTTAGAAGTTGAATTTTCTTTTTCTACCTTCTCTACGGAATCTTTTCTGCAAAAAAAATTAGAAAATAGAAAATATAGACCAAGGGCAAGGAGGATTGCAATCAGAAGAACGAGAATGGTTTTTCTCAATTTCTTTTTATTTTCATTTTGCCTGGATTCTACTCTAACCTGCTGGGCGAGAATTGGCCATTCCTCTTCTGAACTTCTGACAGGTTCCTGCTTTGGAGTCTTTCTGGATAACTTTGAAGATTTCTTTGTTGCCGCCCATGATCGGATCTCTTTCCGGAACCATGCATCTGACTGTTTTGTAAATTTAAAATGATCGCGGATATAATGGATGGTTCTTTTTTCAATTTCCGTGTATTCATTTGCATCTTTGACTTTGTCCAGAATTTTCTCAGCATCATCGAGAGAAATGCGTCCATCGCCGGCACCCCTTACAGAAAATTCAGCCAAATCCAGCAATTCTTTATCGTAGTTTTTGCCCTTGATTTTCTTGTAGTAACTTCCTGCCATCTGACACTCCTAAAATCTGGTATACGTAATATTTAAGTACAAGTGCAATTTATCGTCCATAATAAATTGATATTTTCCGGGAATCTAATCTTTTGCGAGGAGATCTATTCTCTGGATCATCAAATCACGGGCATCTGAAATTGCAAACCGGGACAGAAACAGGATCAGTTTCTTTGCCGAATTTTCAATGTTTTTTCGTATTTTTTCCTGAATCGTGTATTTTTCCAGAAGACTCATTATCCTGCCAAAATCTTCCTGTGTCTTTTCTTCTTTCATTAGCATTTTATTCAGTTCGATATTTTCTTTTTGGGTAGTGAATTCATGGAGAATTATTAATGGATGAGTATAAAGTCCGTTTGAGAAGTCTTTCAATATTTTTTTTCCTGATTTTTTTCCGGAATCGAAATAATCGATGTAGTCATCTTTGATCTGGAACAGCATACCCATCGAAACTCCAAATTCATGAAGTTCGCGGACCTGATCTTTGTTCCGGTTCGCCAATATTCCGGCAGTTTCGCATACCGCACCGAACAATGAAGCGGTTTTTCCATATATTATTTTTTCATATATCTTCAGAGTTATTTTGGGATTTTTTTCCCATTCCATCTGGATCAGCTCTCCAACGGAAAGATCACGGATGACTCTGGTAAATGAATCAAGGAGTTTTGGATTTTGTAGCCGGTTCAAACGTTCAATTCCGCAAGCGAGCAGGAAATCCCCCGAGAGAATTGCTGTTTTATTTCCATAAAGCTTACCGATTGTATGGTTGCCTCTCCGCATTTCTGCTCCATCCACTACATCATCATGAAGGAGGCTTGCAGAATGGATCAGTTCGGACACTGCTCCAACTATAAAGAGATCATTCCCGTTGTAACCAAGAAGCTGGCTGATAAAATAATGAGTTAGGGGACGAATTCTTTTTCCACCGGATTTGATTACATACCATTTAATATCTTTTAAAAGTTTGAGATCTTCGTGAATGATTTCTCCCAAAGTTTTATCAAATTTCCGGATTAGAATCTGGATTTTTATCTGTGAAGCCATATCATTTATCAGGTTTGAGTTTGCACTATCATTGCATTTATCTTCAGCAGATTGCCATTCAGGACAGCAAGACTGTCAGTGTTAAAATTTTTAGAATGTAATTTTCGTTTTTCATGAATTTCTGCTTTGACCCTGTATACTGATTTTTCAAAAACCAGGGAGCCGAGTAACCGTGCTGCACTTTCTACAACTTCCGATGACATCTCTTCTTTTAGTTCAGAATTTTTTATCGATTTGTAGCGGGTAACTGTTTCTTCAAAAATGGAAAGGATTTCTTTTAATTCGACAGACACCTGGAATGTAGAAATTTGTTTGTCGAGGTAGTGCCTTAGAATTCCTGAGGCTGACATACCACTTACAATCCCTCCAATCGCAGCCATCACCTGGATCTGTGATGTTCCGTCATAAA
>JAIOQL010000368.1 GCA_021413405.1 Leptospira sp. | reverse complement strand
GTCTGTTACTTCCTCCGGTCTTTCATCGATCAGTAAAACGATCAGGTAAACCTCCGGATGATTTCGGGTGATTGCATTTGCGATATTTTGCATCAGAACTGTTTTACCGGTTCTCGGTGGAGCAACAATGAGACCTCTCTGACCTTTACCGATAGGGCACATAAGATCAAGAATCCTGGTGTCGAGGTGAGTTGGATCAAATTCCATTACAAGCCGGGAATTAGGATAAAGAGGTGTGAGGTTATCAAATAGAACCCTTTTGTTCGCAACTTCCGGTGAAACACCATTTACAGATTCCACCCGAAGCATGGCAAAAAAGCGTTCTGCTTCCTTTGGAGGACGGATCTGTCCTTCAATCGTGTCACCGGTTCTGAGACCAAAAAGTTTTATCTGTGATGGAGATACATAAATATCATCCGGTCCTGGCACATAATTATAGTCAGCCGATCTGAGAAATCCATATCCATCAGGAAGTCTTTCCATGACACCGGCTGCGTGAACCAGTCCGTCTTTTTCTGCCTGAGCCTGCAGGATTGCAAAAATCAGGTTTTGTTTTTTGAGCCCGTTTGTGTTTTCCACTCCCATTGCTTTTGCAATATCCGTGAGTTCATTGATTGCCCTTTGTTTCAGCGCTACCAGGTCAATCGGTTCCGGGGGTGGACCTTCATAGGATTTCTTTTTCTTTTTGAAATTTATGTCCCCGTGACCGTTCTCATTCGATTGTGTCTGGGACGTATTTTGAGTGGAATATTCTGTGTCTTCTGACGCGGTTATTTCTGAATCGTCGTTTTTCTTGGTGATAGCCATAAGATTATCGTGTATTGGGGATTTTGTGTGCCTTTAAATGATTTTGGTAAAAATTAAAGAAGTGTGATCCAAGTGGAAATTGATCTGAAATATATATTTTTCATAGCGCTGATTTTGTCAAGAATTTCATTTCCTTTTCGTTCCTTTTTTCTTTTTTCCTGTGATTTTTTTGTGATTTTTTTTGATTTCCCTGTTTTGCGTAACCGCCGCTTTTGATGCGTTTTTTTCCTTTTTTTTCCTGAATTCTACTTCGGATTTTTTTTCGGGTATTTCTGAAATCTTATGCGGCTTTATCGGACTTTTCTCTGGTTTATTCCTTGGAATAGGCTTTGATACATCCCGTCTAAAGCGTTTATTAACTGATAATTGTCTCATCCGGTTCTGAAGAGTGGATCTAGGTATTCCGAGTTCGTTTGCCGCGTGTGAAATATTTTCCTGGGTTCGTTTCAGAGAATAGTAAATATAATGACTTTCCGTTTCTGCGAGGATGGTCTCGAGCGGTATTTTATTGTGAAATGCTTCTTCTATAGAAGGGAAGGTCATTCCTGAATTGTCCATGATTGATAATTTATTTGATGGTAGGATGAATTGGTATAGGAAGCCTGTAATTTTTTCATCCTTCTTCAGTGTAATTATTCTCAAAATCAAATCCAGATTCTTGAGATAGGTCTGAAGAACGGGTGCCCTTGTTTCCTTTAAATCACTGTCCATTTCGTTCATTTTCAGGTAATTTGCAAAAAGTTCCCGGTTCGTATCGCGTAAATATCTTTCAGCAAATGCAATTGAATTCCGGAAAAGGCTTCTCGTAAGGACTGAATTTTCGAATTTTTCATTATAGAAAATTGTATTTCCATCCACGTCAGTTGCATAGAGTGCATCCGGGAAATTTTCGAGCATCAGTTCCATAAACCATACTATCTTTGCCTTGCTTTCGGTTTCCTGATCACCTTTCGAAATGACCGGTTTCTCCACCGGCTTTGATAGCTTTGAAAATTCCGCAAGGAACCGGGGTTTATCCCAATTATCTTTTTTTTCGGCAGATGTATTGATTACCGGAATTAACCTGCTTCCCTGAAAATAGGATAGCAGATTTTCCGTAAGAGTGTCATCGAAAAGATGAACCGGAATTCTTTCATATTCGCGTCCCGACTGGGATAGATCAGCCATTTCCATCAAAATCTTTTCTTTGGACAAAAGACCGGCAACGGTATTGGTTTCGTCAATCACCGGCAAATGACTGACCGGTGTGATCAGAAAAAATTTATAAAGTGATTCTACCTTCATTGATTAGAAGGTCTGAAAAACCCGGTTTTTAGTAAAACTTTTTTATGCCCGAAAATGGGCTTTTTATCGAAAATAAATCTTTTCAGTTCTGTAGTTTTCTGAAACCTTCCAGCTTTTCAGGGACCGGAAATCCGGATGATTGTATCGATTTTAAAGAATACCGGACTGAGCGTTTATATAGGTGGAGGCTATAAAAAACATTTCCATCCCTTTCGAATTTCTCTGCCTGCTGCAATTCTTCCTTGGCCATTGCGAAATATCTGGCCTTCTTTTCATTCAGATCGATTGTGTCACGACCATGATTGTCATTGGAATTTGTTGATGACTTTACTTTTCCGGACGTCTTGAATGCATAATATTCAATGAGTTGCCTTGCAGTTGATTGCATGTGCTCAGAGCATTTCTTTAGAGCAGGGTTTGCTTTGAATTCTGCGACTGAAAGAGCCAGTTTTTTTTCTTTTTCCGTTCCTGACTTAAAAGTGGCTTCCACGTCGCGGGAATGATTTTCCAGAACCGAAATATTTTCGTTCAGATCCCTGTCAGAAAGAATAGGCTTCATTTCGTTTAAAAATTTCAGCTTGAGATCAAAATTCCTTTTCCTTTCTTTTAGTGGAAGGGGGTTGCTTGAAAACAGATTACCTGAAAGGATTAAAAAGAAAATTAATGCAGAGATAATGCATCTTCTCATGGGTGAGTTCTTCCTTTTCATTTTGGTTGTTCCTGTTTTGGCTTATCAGGGCGTTCCGGAACAGAATCCAGTTTGTTTGCATCATCTTTTTTGATCTGAGTGTTGCTTTCTTCGAGCAAAGAGATCCGGCCATTCGTAATAAATCCGTAGTTATCATCATGAACTTCAAGAATATCGATCGGTTCTGCTTTGGGGTCAATCGGGGATTTTACTTTCTGCTCAATCAGTTTATTGTCTATGAAGTTCCTTAGAGTATTCCGGATCCTGTCATAGTCA
>JAIOQL010000367.1 GCA_021413405.1 Leptospira sp. | reverse complement strand
GATTTACAGAGATCATGACGCCAAAAGAGTCCGGTTCATTTAAAAAGTATACAAGTTTTTGAATAACCTGAATTACAAATATTCCGGAAGGCCGCATGTCCTCTTCGCGGAACTAATGCGTAGAGGACTCTCTCAGCTTCCTTACTATTTTTAAAGCTTGAATTTTATAAGAACATTTTCGATATTCGACGACGCTCTTTGCAGTTCCATAGCAGTCCCCACCATTGACTGAGCATTGTCCGCAACTGTTTGAGTTCCGACATTCAGTTTCTGGACCATCCCGTTGATCACATCCGAAGCGGTAAGCTGTTCTTCTGTAGCATTATAAACCTGGGAAGATAAATTCACTATCTCACCGATATTTGCGGATATTGTCCTGATGTTTTTCTCCTGTGCAATCATATCGGTTACTATCGTATTGATGAACCCGGAAATTTCATTTATATTATAGATATTATCATTGAACACTGAAATAGTTTCTTCTATATATTTTGTTCCGCTTTCGATTGCTTTATATGATTTTCCAATGAGTGAATTTATTTCCTTTACGCTTAAAACAGTCCGGTCAGAAAGCTTAGAAACTTCCTGAGCCACAACTGCAAATCCTCTCCCTAATTCTCCGGCTCTTGCGGATTCTATTGATGCATTCAGGGATAACAGGTTTGTCTGGTCGGATATTTCTGTAATTAAGGAAACAATACTGTTAATTTCAAAAGCAGTCTTCGTAATTTCTTCCATTGCAACTGTAGCTAATTTAATTTTTTCCCTTCCATGCTCGCCGGAAAGTGCAGATTTTTCAGCAGCATTATTCAGTCTTCTCAAACTTACGTTTACTCCCTGGATAGAGGAATTCAAATCTGAAGTGTTCCTGTCTATGGAAAGTATATTTTCGTTTTCAAGGGCGACAGATTTTGCGACAGAGTTTATTGATCCTGACAATTCTTCCAGGGAAGCCGAAGATTCCTCCAATCCCGCTGCATGTTCCTGCGCAACAAAGGATAACTTTTCAGATGAATTCGTTACGGTTCCGACGATTCCGGAAAGTTCTGTCGCTACCGAAATAAGATTCTTTACAATGAAACCCAATTGTTCCAGGAATTCATTAAAACAAACCGACTGATCCCCAAATTCATTCAGATAAATATCCGGGAAACGATAACCTATGTTTCCTTCCCCCAGGCATTCTTTAATCTGCCTTGTCATCTCAGTTACCGGAGTCGAAATACTTTTTGAAATAGAGAGAACCAGAAAAAGAATAATTGAAATTGCGGAAGCGACAAAGACCATAGCCTGGTATTTATTACGGATAAATGTATCGACTCTCTTCCTGAGCAGATTCTCAAGTAATGGCGAGACCTCATCAAAAAGTCTGTAATAAGAATCTACTGCTTTGGCCGAATTTTCAAGGTAAACGGAAGCACTGATCCTCGAATTGTTCTGGTTTATAATTTCCGTTTCAATAAATTTTAGATAATTTTCAATGTTCAGAAATTCATCCTTAATCTTCGCTTCCATAAGATTAAGATCCGGATTAAAATCAATTGCCTTTCTAAGGGATTTATCAGCCCCCTGCAAAACTTTCCTGATAACAGTAACCGAATTTGTGATATTATTTTTTTGAAGCTCTGAGATTTTATCATTGCGATCGAGCTCAATCGATATTCTCCTTATCAAAGATATCTGATCTATAAGTTCAGGAATTCTGAGAACAAGAATATCCATATTGTAATATGAGTCTATGTCAGGATCCAAAATCAGATTTGACTGATCAACGACGATGGAAAAAATCCCTAACGCTTCCCGGAGCAGATTTGAATGATTATCAAAGTTTGTTAATTTTGCAGTACCCTTCGAAGAAACTTTAAGAGTATTCCAACCGGCTATTAAGCTTTCAGTTTTTCCGGTAGTATACAATTCAGCACCGATTTCATGGTCAAGCTTTCTCAATTCCTCCAATGCATCTGAAATGACTGCTTCCAATTCTTTTAGTTCGTCATTTTCTGACTCCGGGCCGGGGGTTACTTTTGTTGTGGCAGTATTGTGTCGCTGAAGATTTGAAATAAATTTTTTCATCGAATTCAGATAACGGATTCCTTTCAGTTCCTTTTCCGAAAATTCTATCGCAATATTTTTTTCCGTTACGAGCATAAACAATAGCACGATACTCGGAATCAAAAGTGGAACAACCACCAGTCACAATTTCTTTCCTATTGTAATCCTGTTTAATATACTTTTCACTGCATTTGCTCCTGTTTTATTCTTATCGTTTTATTTCACTTCTTTTGTGTCGTATATGCTTTCAAACCGTGAATCAGTTAATGGTGAAAAGTTTACACGGCTCAATCTTTTTTTGGAATATCGATTATTTGCACAACTAAATAATTGTCATTTATCTCAGTTTCCGGATTTGCTTTATTCTTCCAGTGAGCCTGTTGAAAAGGACTCTCGCATTGCATTTCGTATGGCAATCTTTCTATTGGACATTTATAGTCATACCACGAACTCCCATATCCACTACCGGTTCGGTTGATCCCGTTGAGCTGATATCCCAGAGAGAATCTCCATCAGTATCACTCCATTCAAAACTATTGTTCGACGAGAATGTTACAGTAACA
>JAIOQL010000366.1 GCA_021413405.1 Leptospira sp. | reverse complement strand
GAGCACCGAACGGGATCGGGCTTGTGAAGCTAATGGGCCGTCATTCCGGTTTCATCGCAGTCAATGCAGCACTTGCTTCGAGAGATGTAAATTATGTTCTGATTCCGGAACAGGATTTTGATCTGGAGTGCGAATGGGCATTCTTAACTGTACTCAAAGAAAGAATTCTGAAGCGGGGTCATGCAGTGATCCTCGTAGCCGAGGGAGCGGGTCAGAAGTTTGTAGAAATGAAGGAAACTGATGCATCCGGAAATAAGAAGTTAGGCGACATCGGTGTGTTTCTCCGGGATGAGATTACGAAATATTTTAAAAAAGAAAATGTACGGATCAACCTGAAATATATTGACCCAAGTTACATTATCAGGAGCGTTCCAGCCAATCCGGAAGATTCTGTTTTCTGCGGGTTTCTGGCACAAAATGCTGTCCACGCGGCAATGGCGGGAAAAACGGGGATGGTTGTCGGAATCTGGAATAATATTTTTACAAACATGCCTATCAAAGTTGCAGTAGCGGAGAGAAAGGTTTTATATCCTCAGAGAAGTTCTCTCTGGAGAGCGACTCTTGCTTCGACTGGACAGCCGAATTCAATGAAGGCGAGGAGATAGGCGGGCCGGCCCACAGCCACTTGCCTATTTTAATTTCACAATCATCAGGGTATAGTCATCATGAACTTCCGCATTTCCCTGGAAATCGTTTGTAGTTTTTCTGATAAGTTGTTTTAATTCAAGAATTGGAAGATTCCCGTTATTTTCAATGAGTGCTCTAAAATTCTCTTCCTCGTACATCTCACCTGTTTCATTTTCTGTTTCGGTTATTCCATCAGTATAAAGAATAATGAGATCATCAGGCGAATATTCAATCGTGTGTTCTGAAATGGGATTGTCACCAACGCCAAGGGGAGTCCCTTTTCCGGACAAAAATTCTATACTTTTTGTCCGGGCCCTGTAGAGAAACTGGCGATTGTGACCAGCACTTGCAAATTTCAGGGTTTTGTTATGACGGTTTATGCGAATCAGCATGAGAGTCACAAACATAAAATAACCGGATTTTTCTTTGATAATTTTATTTGCATTCATCAGACTTTCACTTGGAGAGGTTAGTCTTGCTGCTTCACCGGCAACTATAGTTTTGGAAAATTCCATGAAGAGTGCCGCAGGAATCCCTTTCCCGGATACGTCTGCAATGAGTACTGAAACTTCGTCTTCATTGTGGTAGATCAGATCATAAAAATCGCCACCAATATCTTTCGATGCCTCATAGAGGGTTTCAATTTCCAGGTCCTGGATTTTCTTCGGGATATTCGGGAGAGAATATTTTTGGATTTCGGAGGCGGTTTTCATATCCCGCTGGATCGCCGCCAGACGTTCTTGCTGTGCCCTCGAACGCAATGAATTGTATGCTTCGGATATCTGATTGGAAATAGTTGTCACAACCCTTAGGTCGAGTTGATCAAATGCCGCCCTGGTTTTTTTATCAGAGAGGCTCAGCACTCCAATTGTTTCTGACTCTGATTTAATCGGAACGGAAAGAAATGATTTTGTGAGATAGGTATCAGGCCTGGCAAATTTCAAACCTGAGTGATCTATATTTTCTACCAGTATCGGTTCGCCGGATTGGATAACTTTGTGAATTACACTCGAGCTTTCCATAACAGAAAGAGATTCCTCATCGAGTGTAAACCCGGCCGATTTGGAAATTTTCACAGCCTTGGTTTTGGGATCCTTAAATGCAATCGAAACCCGGTTAACATGCAATACCTCAGCAATTGATTTTACCGCGAGATCGAGAAATTGTTCTATATCGATGATATTTGACAATGCCTGGCTGATCTGGAAAAGACAGTTCAATTCGTTCACTCTCGATGTCAGTTCATCGATGAGGATTCTGTTCCGGATAGCTATAGCGGCAAGATCAGAAAGGTACCTCAGAAGTTTGATATCTTTGTCATCAAAAAAATCTCTTCCGTTTGCATTGACAGCTTCCAGAACCCCCTGGATTTCTCCCTGGGCAATCATTGGGACGCAAATCAGGTTCCTCGTCTTGAATCCGGAAGTTTCATCAATGTTGCGGTATATCCGGCTATCATTTTCAGCATCATTCACTATGACTGTTTCAAGAGTTTCGAGAACCAATCCTGCAATTCCTTTTCCGCGGGGC
>JAIOQL010000026.1:1310-3038 GCA_021413405.1 Leptospira sp. | reverse complement strand
TGGTTTTCATACATCATTGCTTCCAGTTCCGGGAATTTATAGATCAGGTTGAAACAGTCAACCAGTATGATCACAGGCCGATCTCAATTTTTACCGTTGTTTTTTCTTTTGATGGTTCCGGAAAAATATTGCAGTTGAATTTAATTTTTTCCTTTTTGCAAAGATCTTCAAGATAGGAAATATACAGAAGCCCCAGGCCCGCTCCCAATTTATCAGCATCCCCGCTATCCTTATAAAAATTTGAAACAGGAATTCCGGTCACATCTGTTTTCATCTTCCCGGCGAGCATTGACCGGGCCTTTTCTTCCAGAAGCCCATAGTTCGAGATTGTAATCTGAATCCGGTATGTGTGCCCTACACTCGTTGTTTCCGAATTCATATTCCAGGAAAGCTCAAGCATCTGGTTTTTCCTGATAGCTTCTTCAATCACAAATTTTCTGTTCTGTGCATCTTTCAGATATTTATCCACCTCGGTTTTTGAAACTATATTTTGAGTGACAAGGATCCGTTCGAAATGGGCTTTTTCCGAATTCTGGATAAACTCCATAACGAGGTTACTCAGGTGGGTCGCAAGCTTTGTTCTGTCCAGGTAGAGAGCAATCATATCCGCGAAACTTTTTCGCACTTCCTCCCGCATATTTGACTGGTAGATAACAAAGTATAGATACCAGATACGTTTGTCTATGAAGCCCATGAATTTTTCGAGACTTCTCATCCTTAAGAACCGGTCCTCTTCTTCTAAAATCGGATTCGATATGATTCTCTGGACGACCTCGCTATTGATTTCAACTTCCATCATTTCAAAAAAATCCTTTTTTGCCGTCCGGATTGCTTCCAGTTTCGCTTTGTCAATATTATTCAAATTTGTAATTTGTGCCTTCGGATTTTTCCGGTTGAAGTCCTGCAACACCGCGGAGTTCAGCATCATTTCAGCAAGGGAAGGACTCAGTTTTTTATAAAGAATTCCAAAAACTACGAGATTATTCGTATCGATTATCTGCCTGCGTTGCCGCAAAAGATCAGGAAGACTCACATAAATTTCTTCCAGATAAGAATTCATGATCAGCTTCTGAACAGAAGAAGCATTGAAACTTTGTGATTCCAAGCCTTCTTTGAGCATGCCTTCCCGGTTTTTGACTTTTTTGACGGCACCCGGAGTTTGTTTAAAAAGAGTCTGGCCCTGGGTCGTAAGAATCAGCTGAACCGGAAGATGAATAAAAAAATTTTCGTTATTCTCCATTTCAGACACATCTATTAAATTCAGGGTGGTATTAAAAAATTCAACAACGTTTTTATATTAGAAATATTCTTTTAGCCGATATTCAAATTGACCCGGCAATGAAATTATACGCTGCTAATCTATATTCAGAAAATTGTATTCATTCGGCCGAACTATACTCACATCTTTTTGGCTGGAAAATAGAGAAATCAACAAAACAACATTCCGAATTATCGACCGGGAGCGGTTTGCGGATTATTTTCAGCAGCAAAAGCGAAATTTGCAGCGTAAACCCCGGTTCAATAACAATCGGTGTGCAAAACTTTGAAGACATCCCAAAGAATTTATCCGGATTTAAGATTGAAACAACTTCGGAACATTATATCTCCTATTTGGATCAGTTCCAAAACAGGATCTGGTTCTATCTCGTCCCCAAAGAAATTCTGTAAGAAATCCAAATGACAAGTACGGCGTGCTCCTGCCTTACAATATTTACGGACTTAAAAACC
>JAIOQL010000026.1:0-1299 GCA_021413405.1 Leptospira sp. | reverse complement strand
CAAGGTATAAAAAGTGGCTTATTCCCTATCGTCATTCGACGGGTCGCGTGCGCAAGGCGAAAGCTTTCATAAACAGGGTCTAATCTTTGCTGCCTACCAGAATCTTTTCTTAAAAAAGATTCTATGGTCAAAAATTGCTGTGCACTTTTATTGACCCCGGCTTGCCCGCTCACGCGAAAAAAATAGAATTATTGTTTACTTCCTGTTTTTGAATTTCTTATCATTAATTCGGCGTTAAACGGGCTGCAAAATATTCATGAAACTAATCTGCCTAAATTGTAATGGAATCCGTTCTGCATTTGCAAAAGGACTCGAAAAATTTCTAAAAAAAGAGAATGCAGATATAATCTGCTTCCAGGAAATAAAAGCAGACAAGAATCAGGTCGATCTGAAATTATTTGAGACTCTTGGATATCACATCTATTTCAATAGCGCAAAAAAGAAAGGATACAGCGGGACAGCCGTTCTGACAAAAATAAAACCAAAGAACATTCTGGTCGGGATGGATCATGCGTTATTCGACGATGAGGGAAGGAACATCATCCTCGAATTTAAGAATTTTGCACTGGTAAATACATATTTCCCTTCCGGAACTTCAGGTGAAGAAAGACAGGCAATTAAGATGAAATTCCTGGACTACTTTCTTGAATTAGAAAAAACCTGGGAAAAAAAATATAAAAAGCTGGTACTTTGCGGAGATTATAATATAGCTCATAACGAAATTGATATCCATGATCCCAAAGGAAATTCGAAAAATAGCGGTTTTCTACCTGAGGAACGGAAATGGATGACAGGATATTTGGACTCCGGAATTGTAGATACCTTCCGGCATCTGCATCCCGGAAAAAAAGATGAATATTCCTGGTGGACCTACAGGTTCAATGCAAGGTCCAGAAATAAGGGATGGAGAATCGATTACTTTTTTGTCACAAAAAATCTGGCAGACCAGCTGATTTCTTCAAAAATCGATCAGAGCCTGGTTGTCTCCGATCACGCACCATTGATTCTGGAGATTGATCTTTAATATCTTTGAGAATTGAATTTCACTTTAGGACAGAATTCAGTCCAAAGGTGTAATTATTGAAAGAAAAAAGCATAGTTTTTGGAATTCTATTGCGCTTTTCTCAGTTCCAGTTTAAAGCGAAATCATTGGGTGGCGGGTGGACCCGCCCCGCCCCGATGAGGCTACTCGTTACCCATAAGTTAAGAGTTTCCACACAATGGAAATGGAATATAGCTGATACAATCCTTTTGCTAAGCTAAGAACACCGGGGGGACCATCACTTTTTCTGCCAAGAT
>JAIOQL010000365.1 GCA_021413405.1 Leptospira sp. | reverse complement strand
TTTCTCTTTCGGAAATCCAGGATTCAATAGAAACATCGAATCTCAATTTTCCTGCAGGACATATCCAGGTGGGGAGTAATGACGTACTCATCCGGACATTAGGGGAATACAAATCAATTACAGATATAGGGAAGACCATCGTTGGAAGAAACGATTCCAATGTTTCGGTGAAATTAGCAAGCATTGCAATGATCAGGGATGGGTACAGGGAACGGAAAGGGATTGCCCGTTACAATGGAAGGGAATGCGTCATCGTGTCGATTTTCAAGGAAGCCGGAAAGAATACTGTTGAAGTTTCCGGAAATATTAAAACAGAATTGAACAGGATTAAAAAACAGTTTTCCGGTGACTTTTCTTTTGACCTGGTCTATGATGAAGCAAGGTTTGTAAAACAGTCGATTGACAATATTTCAAATGAACTGATCTCAGGAGGTGTTCTCGCTTTTTTATCCCTGATCCTGATACTCAGGAATTGGGGGAGTCCCCTGATCCTGCTCACCGTTCTTCCTATTTCCGTTATCACAACATTTCTTCTCATGTATTTCAGGAATCTTACTATAAACATGATGACCCTTGGCGGGTTGTCTCTTGGCATAGGAATGCTTTTTGATTCCGGTAACGTGGTGCTCGCAGCGATTGAAAGACATATTGAAAATGGAATACCACCAAAAGAAGCTGCACTGCGTGGAGCAAACGAAGTTGCAGGATCCATTACATCGGCTGTCCTGACCACGATCATAGTTTTTTTACCGATCATTTTTCTGAAAGGCATTGTCGGTGTCGTATTCAGTGAAATGGCGTTGTCTATTACGTTTTCGTTGAGCGTGAGTTTGCTGGTTGCACTTACCCTGATACCAATGCTCTCCTCTTTGCGAAAAAAAAGGTCAAACGAACCCGGTTTTCAAAAGTACAAAATTTTTCAGAGAATCGCAAGGATAGAAAAAAAGCTGGATATTATTTATGCAGAGAAACTCGGGAACGCGATAAAAAATCCGAAGCCATTGTTCCGGTTACTGGCGATACTCGTTCTGCTGGTTATCCTGGTTTTCCCGTTTATTAAACGGGAATTTGTTCCGAAAGTCGATACCGGGGAGTTTGCGGTTGAAATCCTGAATTCAAGGGGCTCTTCTCTTTTAGCGACTTCAGATGTAACACAAATTATCGAAGAAATCCTTCTAAAAGATCCGAATGTGAAACATATCATTTCAAGAATCGGATATGATGAGGAGCAAATTCTATCAAGAAAAGGCGGGGATATCGGAACACACCAGGCCCAAATCAGGATCGTCCTTAGAGAAGACAGGAAAATCCAGACAAAAGACCTGGTGCAAAAGATCAGGCAACAGGTCAAATTGCGCGAGGATATAAAAATTAATTTTATATCCGGTGGGGATATTCTTTCGGGCATATTATCACCGGAATCCCGTGCTATAACTCTTGAATTGCATGGGACTGATCTTTCTACACTTTCTTCGATCGGTGACCGGATAAAGGAAGATATTTCAAAAGTCAATGGGGTTGCAGACAGCAAGACAAGTCTCGAAGAAAAGGCCCGTGAATATCATATAAAGTATGATGATGATAAAATGGCTGCGTTCAACCTGACGCACGAAGATTTTTCGCAGTTCCTTAAAACTGCCATCAAAGGGTCAATTGCAACCAGGTTGCGTGTATCGGATGTCGAATTCGATGTCCGGCTGCGGTTCAAAGAAGATGACAGGAAATCAAAAGATCATCTGGACAGGATGATGATAAAGTTGCCGAAGGGAGAAATGATCCAGCTTTCACAGGTGGCATCCATCACGCAAAATGAAGGATTTACTTCTATCCTCCGGGCTGGCCAATCCAGGATAAACCGTATCACTGCTGAAATTGAAGGAGACAGGCAAAATGAAATCCTGGATCAGATTGACTCGTACATAAAATCTTTGAAATTACCGGAGGGATATAAAATTTCTTTTTCGGGAGAGAAGGAAGGA
>JAIOQL010000300.1 GCA_021413405.1 Leptospira sp. | reverse complement strand
GCTACAGAGCACCACAGCGCCGGCGAGTTCCAACGCAACAGCCTGCACCTATACAAACTAAGTTAGCAGAAAACCAACTTTGTATCCGAAAAAACCTCCTCTCCGGGGGCTTTTTTGTTTTCTGGCAGTTGATTGAATCTCTGTTACGTGGAACCTACCCCGTCCGGTGAGATTTAGAAAACTTTCCTTTTAATGATTAATTTTTAATCTGGTCTAATGGTTAACAATTAGCCGGAAAAAATCCATGAAAATAAAATTCATTATACTGCTCAGTATCATTGCTGCCTCAATTGGGGCAATCGCCTTCTATTCATCCAAAGAAACTTCATTCACTTTACTTGATGTCGGTCAGCTCGCTGCTGATCCGGTAAAATATTCAGATGAAAACCTGAGGGTCAGAGGATTTGTAAAAATCGGTTCCCTCATCCGCGAAGGGAAGGAAGCACGTTTCCTGCTCGAGCTCGACAAAAAAGAAATCCCTGTGAGATTTGACGGGTCGTCCATTCTTCCGGACACATTCAAAGAAGGAGCCCGTGCCCGTGTTGACGGGAAGCTGGCAAACGGTGTTCTCGTGTCTGATCATATTGAAACAAAATGCGCCTCCAAGTATGAGGCGGAATACAAAAACGATTCCGAAAAAACAAACAGGACGCAGGGACTATGAACAACCTTGGAACGTTTTGCCTTGTAGTTTCAGTTGCAATTCTGACTTTTTCTATTCTGCAAACGTCATACGGAATCGCAAAAAAGGATGAGAGGTCCGCGGAACTCGGAAGACTATCCCTGATGGCAAATTTCTTCGTCATTCTTCTCTCGTTCATTATTCTTTTGACGCAGCTTGCAAGAATGGATCTTTCCAACCAGTATGTAGTTATGCATTCCAGCCGGCATCTTTCCATTTTCTACCGCGCAACTTCAATCTGGGCAGGTTCTTCCGGATCCCTCCTCTTCTGGAGTCTTCTTCTCAATTTCTTCACATTTCTTGTTCTCTGGCAAACCAGAAAAGCGCATAACGCACGACTTCCTGTCATGCACCTGAGTCTTGCAATCCTGTCCCTGTTCTTCAGTTTTCTTTCTGTTTTCTATGGAGACGCACAGCCTTTCCGGGAATTTTCTCCTGCCGCAGTTGCCGGGCGCGGGTTAAATCCTCTTTTGCAGCATTGGGCAATGATCATACATCCCCCAATTCTCTACACGGGGTATGTGAGTTTCGCAATCCCTTTTTCAATCGGGATGTCGGCACTGATAACCGGTACGTTATCCGCCGATTGGCTGCGGTTGATCCGGAAATGGGCTCTCTTTTCCTGGTTTTTCCTCGGAACGGGAATCCTTCTCGGTTCGAAATGGGCATACGAAGAACTGGGTTGGGGAGGCTATTGGGCATGGGACCCTGTCGAAAATGCTTCCCTTATGCCATGGCTTCTTTCAAGTGCATTCCTCCATTCCGTGATGATCCAGGAAAAACGGGGTATGCTGAAATTCTGGAATATGATTCTTCTCATTCTCGCATTTCATTTCACACTCCTCGGAACATGGATTACAAGAAGTGGAGTGCTGGAGGGTCCGCATAGTTTTTCGCAATCTACAATCGGAACCCCGTTCATCATTTATATCATCGCAAGTTTTCTTGCATATTCATCATTTCTGTTCCTGCGTCATGCGCAATTGAGACCGGAAAGAGAGCTTGAAGCAATCACATCAAAGGAAGGAAGCTTTCTTCTGAACAATTTCATCCTCGTTCTCGCATGCCTCGTAATCCTTCTCGGTGTGTTTTCACCCCTGCTTTATGGAAAAGAATTCAAGGCTCCCTGGTACAATTCCTGGGGAGTTCCCGCGGGAATCATACTACTTCTACTCATGGGATCCGCTCCTCTTCTTGCATGGAGAAAGGGAGCAGATAAAGTCTTCTTCACGACTCTCCTGAAACCATTCCTCACAGGTGTGGTTGCCGCAGCAGCATATGTAGCTTTGTATTCCCGGATATTTACCAGGACAGATCATTCGATCAGCGATACGTTAGGCGAAATGTATTCTGTTCTTACAATTGGCCTCGGAGTTTTTACGATAGCCGGCATTGTCCAGGAATATCATCGTGGAATTGCCGCAAGAAGAATGCAATTTTCAGGCGAGAATTATTTTGTTTCGGGAATCAGGATGCTTCTGAAAAATAAAAGGAGATATGGTGGTTACCTTGTGCATTTTTCAGTTGTAATGATCTTCATCGGATATGCCGGGAATGCATTCAAGCAGAACACTTCTCTCCGCTTCTTCTATGAACTCTTGCCTCCCGGTCTAAACGGCGAAATTATTTATGCAAGCCAGGATCGTGGAATCATCGGGAACTACCAGATTGAAGCATCTCAATTAAAAATAAAACCGATGATCAATGGAGACCAGGATGCACTCCCGTCCATTTTCAATGTAGTCGTCTCCGAAGAAGCAACGTATAAATTGAAACTCGACACAAATGATGTGCGGACAATGACTACAGAACGGCGGTTTTATCCGCAAATTTCCCACCTCACCGGAGAATTCGAAACACAGATTCCGACAAGCGAACCTGACATTCAC
>JAIOQL010000299.1 GCA_021413405.1 Leptospira sp. | reverse complement strand
AATTTCAATTGCTGTCGGAAACGCAAACGGTGATGGATTTCTCGATGTTGCAATTGGAGCCAGCACAACAGGCTTTGCGTATATATTTCATGGAAGTTCGACAGGCATCACCGGAACTTCCTTCAATTCCGGAGTGAATACGTCGATCGTTGGCAATGCAAGTTTTGGAACCTCCATTGCTCTCGATGATCTGAATGCTGACGGATATGCCGATCTCGCAGTTGGAGAACAAACCTCGAATTTTACCTATATATTTCCGGGATCCGGGTCTGGAGTGACCGCAACTGCATTCAATGCCGGAGTCAAGACAACGATCGCAGGAAACGCAGGAACATCTTTCGGGAGACAGGTTGCAATCTCAGATCTGAATGGTGATGGAATCATGGATCTCACAGTTGGGGCAAGCGCAGGAACAGGATCGGTATATTATTTTCACGGTAGCACAAACGGTATCACTGCGACTGCATTTAATTCCGGGGTAAATTCTACAGTTGCGGGAAATGGGGGATCCTTTGGATTTCTGTTAGCGCAGTAGGAATCATTTATCAATTCAAAATCCCGAAAAAAGAATCGTTTTTCCCGCCATTTGCAAAATATGAGTAATATGGACTTAAAAAATAGCGAAACAGTGTTACTTGATCTTCGTCGTGAAATTCTTGGAAGGATTGAAAATCTTGAAAAAGATATTAAACGGCAGAAAGATCCTTTGGATCAGGATTGGGAAGAGCAGGGAGTTCAAAAAGAAAATGATGAGGTTCTTGATGCACTTGATGATGTAAGTAGAACCGAACTCGTTCAGATTGATTCTGCTTTACAGAGAATAAAAGATGGGAATTATCAGAAATGCTCAAAATGCGGAAAAGAAATTTCAGATGCAAGACTTGAAGCAATTCCGTTTACTTCTGTTTGTATTCAATGTGCCTGATCGGGTAAATTCAGTCCGGGTGAGAAACTATTCTAAATAGAGCCAGATTTGTTTTGCCCGGGGGGATTCTTCTAAAAATCAAACTTGAACTGAATGTTCGCGAAATAAATTTCTCCCCTTCCGTCTTTTTTTCTTGAACCGCTTATATTGAAAATGATGAAAGGTGTAATCGCTTTTATCTTGAATATTGATGTTCTGTCTGTGAGGATTGTATTAATATTTTCGCCATCACTCCATTGTTCAAAAAGAGACCGGAGCTTATTCCGTTCTGCCTGTACGATAGACGAAATCTCAAATTTCCATTCGGGATCCGGTTTGATTGTAAATTTCAACTCTCCTATCCTGTCTTTATTCTGGCGCAATTCTCCCCCAAGATAGAATTCGGTTGATTTCAACCTGTATTCGTAGGAGATCCCGCCCGCGCCTACAGCCGGGGTTCCGGAGTTTTCTGAACCGGAGAGTAATTTGTTCTCATAAACTCTCCCACGGATGCAAGCACCTCCGTAGTTCCCGCTTAGCAGAGATGCATTCAATCCTAAAATTCTTTCTGTCATCGAATTGCTTTTCGATTCAAAAATTTCGAGCCTGTCATAGTGGTAGCGGGAAAGCTTCAGAAATTTCACCACCGAACTGTTTTCGCTCGAAAAATTATCGAGACTCGTTGCGAACAGTTTTCCGTTTTCTTCTCTATATACCGATAATTCTGCTTCAATCCCCTGTTTAGGGAGGATTGATTTTGAATTGAATTGCCCTATATAATTTCGTTTCGTTCCCATTACCTCTGAGTTCAATGTAAACTCAGGTTCTCCTTTCCCTTTTGAAAGCTGGAAGTTACGAAGATTAAGTGAAAAATAACCTGACTTTGTTTCGGGTGAATAGGTAACCGCTGCAATATCCAAAGGTGATTTCAGATATATTCCGGCTCTTTTCTCAGCCAGATTTTTCCCAAAAAATATTCCACCAGACCATTTATCCGGAAATATCCCTAACCACGCGGATTCTACAAGCGGTTGCGGAACTATACCGGACTTTGGATTTGAAAAAGCTGAATAAAAATCAGGGTCGCGGAGAAGATAAAACCCCGGTACAGGCTTATACCTGTGACCGGCCGACAGGTAGAAAAATTCGTTTTTATACAAAGCAGAACCTAAAGTACGCTCGTTTCTTTTTTCGGCAAAACCTGCGAACCCTTTGTAGGTTCCTGTAAGAAAAATATCGGATTTTGACTGATCCTTTTCTTTTACAAATCTGTTCTGGAAAATCTGTGCTGTGCCCCCAGCCGTTAACTGTATATCATCCGGACCCGGAAATACGTTATGCGCCGATAAGAAAAAAATGATGCTTGCGGCAAATATTTTTTTCATTGCACCCCGGTTTCCTTTTTTACTTCCGCATTCTTTTTCTTTTTAAATTCCATTGCCCGGATTTTTCGTGAAATTTCGGGGGGTAAGGATTTAAGGAGGGAACGGAATTCATCCTTTGAGCGGGATGCTTTGTTTATTCTGATTGCGATAGAAAGAGGAATTTTGGCTTTCAGGAGTTCTTCCAGTTCAAGCTCGAAAAGAACTGATTCTTTTGATACTGGCTTTTTGGCCGGTTGGATTTCTTCGTCAAAAACAGGATTTTTTTCTTTTCCGAAAAGCCCCTCATTCTCAGGTGAGAATGTTTTTTTTAAGTATATACCCGTAGAGTTTTGATTCTCCTGGCCAAAATTATTTTCGTGAATGAGACCGGTGCTGATTGATCCGAACCGGGCGGTTATCGAAATATTTCCGGAAATTTCTTCCAGCTTCCCTGAGTATATTTTTG
>JAIOQL010000298.1 GCA_021413405.1 Leptospira sp. | reverse complement strand
TATCTTTTATCTCCTGTATTTTTCTTGTATAGAAAAGTGATAAAAAAGGAGAGAGCTGTTCCTGAAACTCCATTTCCTTTGCGAAGTCCTCTCTTGCTTTGGCAAATATAAATCCCTGCAGGTAACGGGATCCTGAACTCATTGCTTTGTATAATTCTTCTTCTGTTTCAATTCCCTCGAAAATCAATGAGCTTCCAAGACTTTCCGAAAGGACGGAAAGAGTTTGAATAATTTCCTGAAAACTTCTATGAAGGACCGAACGACGGAGCAATTGCAAGTCTACTTTGATTATATCCGGATGAAACAAACCTATCCTGTCCAGATTTGAAGATTCAGAGCCGACGTCATCTATCGCTATCAGAAAACCTTCAGCGCGGTATGTTTCAATAAGCGGACGAACCACTTCAGGGTTGAAATTGAAACTGCCCTCTGTCATTTCGATAATGATCCTGGATGATTGAATTCCCAATTCTCTTGATTGCCGGATTGTAAAAGGGATTTCTTTTTCCAGTTCCCGGAGTTCCGACATCATTGTTAATGGTGATATATTGATAAAAAGTTTTGATTCACGATTGGGATCTTCGAGAAGAAATCGCATTGATAGAGCGCGGATTTCCAGATCTATTTTTTTCTGAAGTTCGAAAAATTCCTGGCTTTCAATCCGGGCTCCAAAAAACGATCCAAGACTTTCTATCCTTCCGCCCGGAAATTCGATTCTACCGAGGGCCTCATAACCGAACACGGAACAACTTTCTAAAGATACTATTGGCTGAAAGTAGGGCAAAACTTTCCCTGACTTGATAAATTCTAGCCAGTCTTTGTGCGATGCTTTTATTTTACCGAGATCCAATACTTCACTCATACTAAATTATACTGTGCAATTATTATACCAACTGCCTGAATTTACGAAATGATTAGCATAATCGAAGATTTGAGTGCTTTAAAAGGGAACAGACCAATAGAGGGGAGTGTATTAATTACGCATTATGAACAGGAATGAAGACTAATAATATTACACTCGATTTTACCAGATCTGTCGAAGTTCCGACAAAAATGCATTTGCACCGGACGATCTAAAGATTCCGGGAAAATTCCGGTTCCTTAAAGTATTTCAGAAGAACCACCTGGTTTCCTTTCGAATTGTATTGGATCCTGTCGAAAATGGATTTTGCCATAAAAATCCCCCGGCCATGACCTAAGTTTAATGCATTTATCTCCGCAGGAGTTTTCGTCATCATCCTTCTGTGATCGAATCCATTTCCCTCGTCCGTTATGCGGAATGCCACCCTCTCTGAGTTTAACGAATAATCGATTACAACTTTTTTATCTCTGCAGGCTGCGGATTTTTGCCGTTCTTGCAGGAACTCGATGTAATTTCCTTCTTCCTGGGCTAATGTTTTCTCTTCAAAAGTTATTCCAAGATTGCCAAATTTCCGAGAACATACCTTTGCCTTTCTGATTCACAGAGCCGCATAATGGTATCTTCCGTAACTCCTGATGCTTTTCCAAAGAGTACGAATTCATTGCCGTCTGTTTCGACATATTCAACTTTTACTTCAAGCTCTTTTGGTTCATTATTATTTGTAAGAAATTCTGCCCTGAATGAAGCTTCTTTTCTTTTCCGGATAGTCTCTTCGAGTTTTTCATTCACGATTAATTTATTCAGTGAGATCGCGCTTTCTGTCTGTGATTTATAAATCAGTTCCAGAAAGTTTCTACCGATCAGTCTATCCGGCCTCAGTCCCAGCAGGTTAAATATCGCTTTGTTAATCGTAATGATTTCATTGTTTCCATTCAGAGAAAAAATTATATCTTTTGAACTTTCGACCAGATTTCTATATTTCTCTTCTGACTTTTGCATTCCCTCCTGAACATTTTCCAGTTGCCGGATCTTCTCATCCAGATCCAGATTTAGAATTTCTGATTCCTTATGCACATGGGAAAATTTAAAAGAAACAGCGACAGCCATACTGACGACAAAAATCAGTATGCCTTCCTCTGCGTATTTTTCAGAATGAATCAGTTCCAGGTATGAAAGTATGTCATTTGTAACGGTGAGGAGGGTTACAAGAAATCCGCAGATAATAATGTTTGCCCCGAAAACCCTTTGTTGAACTGCTCTAAAACTAAGATAAGCTGTATATCCCAGGGCCAGGATTACAGCCAGGAGCATTGCAGGTAAAAAATATTTTGCATAAATGTAAAACAGTTGGGGTGAAAATGTTCCAAGAAAAAAACTTATAGTCGTGATTCCGAAAATAGAAAGAAAGGAAATGTAAACGAAATCCCGTTTGGGAATCTGATAGAAACTATAAAAGAAACTCAAAAGCGATATACAAAATGTGCACAGTCCAAAATTCAACAGGTAGGTATTAAAAAAATAAGAATCGTAAATCCAATATCCCAGGGTTTTAATTCCTATAACTTCAAAACCTATTGAGATTGAATAAAGGCCAAAGAATAAATAATGAGATTCCTTTAATCTTCCTATAAAAGTCATCAAGTGATTCAATCCGACAAAAATCAGGATCCCGGCAAGAATTCCGTTCCAGATCAGATAAGAAGTATACTTATCGTGGATAATTGTTTTTTCACCAATATATGCATAGGGCGTAACGAACCCGCCCACACCTCCGTAGCTTCTTACACGAAGAGCTACCAGGTTTTCTCTTCCGTGACGCACCAGTTTTCGGGGGATAATAATTTTTTCGATTTTCGAACTTGCCTTGATCAGTTCTCCGGAGTTTGAAATTTCACCGCTTCTTCCGACGATTTCATCATTGAAAAAAAATTCGTATGACGCATCTATGTATGGTAAAATGACCCCGATGCCTTTGTCTTTGTACGAGCCGTCAATCAGAACTTTCATTCTGAACCAGGAGGCCCCGTCATATTCAATACCATCCTGATGCCAGCTAAGAGGAACTCTTATCATTTTCCAGCCGGAATCATCAAAATCAAGCCGGGAAAATTCTGCTTTGTCCTCGGGTCTGAATTTCCAGGTTCCGGTCAGGGAGTAAATTTTTTTTGTGTCATCAATTTTCAGTTTACCGTCCTTCACTTTTGCATGAAGAACAGAACTGGTCAAAAATAGTGATGCCAGACAGACGAATAATCGTTTATGTAACATACTTCAAATCAATCGAATATGATTAACCGGTAAACCGGGCGTCACCGACAAGGATAAATTTTCAAATTACTTTTTTAATAATATAGAGTTAATCTTATTGCTAAATAGGCCGGTCTATTCAACATATTAACTATTATTCAGTTTGTATTAAGATAATACGGAAATCCATTTGCAGTACCTTCAATTCATAATAACCGATAATCCAGGCTTCGAAACCAGGATTTCAGAATTTAGGAAAAAAATGCAGGCTGATATCTATTCTCTTGACCGTCTCCGGGATGTTTGCTCTGCAAATCCGGATCAGATAGTGCAAATTATTTTCTATATCACGGCAGCTTCACTTGAGTCCCGGCATCAGGAGATTCATGAAACCCTGAAGCATCACCCGTCTGTGATTTCAAGATTCATAGTTGTGGCCCCTCTTGATTATGATCCAATAGGTAAAACAAAAATAGAGAAAGATTTGTTTTATTCTACTGTACCGGAAGGTGTGCCTTCCTTCTTTCTCGCGACTACACTGATAAACGCATTTGGCTATCTGCAAATGATCCAGGAAAAATTTGAGCTCCAGAAAAAAGTTAATATAAGTTCCAATGAAATATCCAAACTGACCACAATCGGAATCAGCCTTTCGATAGAGAAGGATTACACAAAATTGCTCCGGCTTATTCTGGATAGTGCAAGAGAAATCGCACTGGCTGACTCAGGTTCACTTTACCTTGTTGATAAGGATGAAACTGGAAAGCCGGTCAAACTTCGTTTTAAAATTTCAGCGCTTCATGATATTGAAGAATTTTCGCTCGATATTAACAAAGAAAGTATAGCGGGATATGTTGCCAGTACAGGCGAACAACTGAATATCCCTGATACATATGCGTTAACCGGCAAGGAAGAATATAAATTCAACAAGAAGCCCGATAAAGATTATAATTATTATTCTAAGAGTATGCTTGTTGTTCCGATGAAAAATCACAAAGACGAAGTAGTTGGCGTTATTCAGCTTATCAATAAAAAGAAAAATTTTAACCA
>JAIOQL010000305.1 GCA_021413405.1 Leptospira sp. | reverse complement strand
GGCCTGGTATTGGTATCCATTCCGGAATTCAATTTCACGAATTCGAATCCTTCTTTTCCTGTATCTACGATATCTTCCACTCTGGTTATAAGGCAACCTGCATTCGCCATCATAAACGTTCCCGGCTCTATCTCCAGTTTCAGTTTTCTCGCATGGGTTCTTGCAAATTCCGCAAATTGTTCTTTCACCGGAATGCCTATCACCTGGAAATCTGTACTCTTTTCATCTCTCATCCGGCCGACCTTGAAGCCTCCGCCCAGATTGACTGTTGTGCATTCCGGAAACATTGCCGCATAACGCAGAGTATAACTTGCAACTCCTTTCCATGCTTCGGGATCGCTCCCCGATCCAATGTGTGTGTGAATCTTTGTTAGCCTGAGTTTGTATTTAGTTATGATAATTTTTACGTCCTGTATGTATTCGTGCCAGATCCCGAAAGAGGAATTTGATCCTCCTACATTTGTCTTCGTTGTCCCACCGGAACCAAATCCCGGATTGATGCGTATTGATAGTTCCTTCCCTGGGAACAGTTTACCAAATTCTTCCATCTGATGGAGCGAACATGCATTGAAAAAAACTCCCCTTTCAACAATTGATTTAAGATTCTTTGCAGGTTCCTGTGAAGTAAGCATAATCTCTTCCGGCTTAAAACCGGCAAGGATGGCTCTTTCCACTTCATATTCGGAACTTGCGTCAATGTGAATTCCTTTTTTTCGCATGATTCGGAGTATTGTGGAATTCGGATTGGCCTTGAGCGCATAACGTACCGTGACCCCGAACTCATTGGGGAATGCAAGTGCCTGATCACACTTTTCTTCTATTTCTTTTCTCGAATAAACAAATACTGGAGTACCGTATATTTGTGCTATCTGACAAACTTCACTTTTTGTCAAAAAACGCAATTTCTCTATTTCCATCATAGTATCCTGATTATTATCACTCTGTTTTTGTAAAAGCAGTTTTATTTGTTGCAATGCGGTAAATGTTCCGGAGCATGATTTACGATGATATTGAATTTATTTTCCAGACAAAAAAAACACCCGGGGAAAATTAATTCTATGCCGGAAATAAATTCTTTTCAGAGAGGGATTCCGGCAACAGTAGCCGGATTGGTTCAGCTTGTTTCAGGTTCAATCGGATCCATTCTTGGAGCCGGCCGGATTCTGATAATAGGTTATGGGGAACCATTTAAATTCTCTTTTTTCTCGGGTGTCTTCAATCTTGCTTTTGAATCTCTATCAATTCTTCAATGGATCTCCGGGATCGGGATACTAAGATCCAGAAAATGGGGATATTTTATAGGAATGCTTTGGGCATCGTTAACATTTCTATTTCATATAATTGCTTATCTGATCAAAATGCATTTTCTTCACAAATTCTCCCCTCCCGTCAGTCTTGGTGAATTTATATTGTTGTATTATCTTATAATCTTCACAGGATTTTGTATTTACCAAAACAGGAGAACATTGAATTGACACCTATAGAACACGCAGGTTGTGGTCTTGCGACGGGAGGAATTCTTGCCCCCGGGATAAACAGGATTTTCAAAGTTCCCTACTGGACTCAAGATTCGATATGCGTGATAGGCGCGGTTTCACCGGATCTTGATGCACTGACTCTTCTTTTCAATCACTCGGTCTATTATGGTAAACTCTGGTATTCCCATCATATTTTTTTCCATTCTATTTTCGCCGGATTCCTTTTTGGAATTTTCGTATCTGCGTTTTATGTAATATCTGCCACGATTCTCCGCGGTTTCCGGAATCTATTCCGGAAGGAAAAAGTAATTCTGGAACACCGGACCCGCAAATTTACAGGTGTTTTTTTAATTTCTGTCACCGGTTATTGCGTTCATTTTCTGGGCGATCTTCCGACGCCAGCCGGTCCCTGGGGAGGGATTGCTCTTTTTTGGCCCTCTACAAAAATGTCCGGAGGTTGGAGCAGGATTTACTGGCACAACTGGTATCTGATATACATTTCGATTGTTTTTTTTATTTCTTTTTCGATAGTAGCGATTTTAGCAGGTGCACTTTCAGCAATTCCAGTTAAATTCATAAAATGGACAGGATATTTTCTTAGAATTCTGACTTTTATTTTTTCCCTCGTGTTTTCCTACGAGG
Source organism: Leptospira sp. (assembly GCA_021413405.1). Classification (GTDB taxonomy): domain Bacteria; phylum Spirochaetota; class Leptospiria; order Leptospirales; family Leptospiraceae; genus JAIOQL01. The sequence goes on along the minus strand of JAIOQL010000305.1, from coordinate 1,633 downwards.
TTTATAGTTTTATCGACAAACATAATTTTAAGGAAATGGGTTTTCAGAAATGGGATTCATTCAACCGGTCCCTTGTTCCAAAACAATATATAAAAAATGCAGATGAATACAGATACAGGGCCACGATTTTCTGGAGAAAGCAGATATTTTCGTGGGATGATTTTCTTTTATATTACAACAAAACCCTGAAAACATTTGAACAGGTACATGAAAATTATTTTTCATCGATTGGGAATCTTGTCCCCCGGGAATTTCCACTACAGTCCGAACTGGACCAATACAAATTCTATCAGTCACTAGCAAAAGGTATGGAAGACGGAAAGGAGGGTGATTTCAGAATCTGGTTTTTGCGTTTATCCTATCCCAGTCCGGAATTTTTCAACAAAGGATTTGTTCTTTATTACAATTCAGGAAAAAAGAACTATTATCTGCAGATGTCAAATTCTCTGATGGTTGGTTTCAGAATTGAAGAACGTGATCCGGCCGGGAATGCAACTAAAGTGAAAAAAGTAATTCATACCGATAAAGTCTTTGTTCCGGATAAGGAATGGCCCCAGCTAAACATTGAAAAATTAAAGGAACGTTCATTAAATTTTTGGGATCACGACAGAATCGCATATAATCTGATACCGCGTAGAGGAATTTCCCGTTTTGGAAATATACTCCACGGGCTTTATCCTTCTCTGAACACAATTCCCGGATTTGTTCATCCGGGTATTGATTCGGGAATCGCAATTCATGATGGTTTATACAGTGAGGGCTGCACCGTTCATACATTCGGTCATACCGAGTTGGGGAGCCACCTGCAATATCCTTATTATCCTCTCTGGAAATCCGCAAATGAAATAATTGATATTGATAAACCTGGTTCCAGATTTCGGGGTAAACGGAAGATATGGGGACGGGTGGTTTTTATAAAAAATCTTCCGGATGTATGAACTGAAGGTCAGTGAGAACAGTTCCGGTTTCGAATATTAATTGCCTTAAATCAGAAACCAGATATCGTTGTCGGTCTATGGCCGGAAAGATTACTCATCTCGAAGTTTTATCACAGGTTTGTAAGCATATGGACCACGGGACGAATGATCAGCGGAAGATTGCAAAAATACTCCGGATAGACCAGAACAAAAATTATGCAAATTTAGGAACCGTGGGTCCTGACATTTTTTATTTTTACCATGTCATGACGCCATTGCTCAATAAAAAATCCCAGTTCTGGGGAAATCTTTCCCACCACTCAAATGTGCTTGAGCTGGTTATGAATTTCCTTGATACAATTTATGAAACAGAAGAAGGGCTCTATCGCGATCGCTTCACTGCATTCACAATGGGATACATCGTTCATTGCGTTGTCGATGTCATCACTCACCCCTACATTTTTTTTATCTCTGGAGATTATTATAACAAAGACCCGAAGATAAGTTCGGAAGCGCAAATCAACCACATGAAAGTGGAATGTGCCCTGGATTCCTATTTACTTTCTCTCCGTTGGGGAATGAGTCCGAAAGAATATGATTTTCCGCACTATATTGACATCAGGACAAGAGGGCGCGATGGAAGGATGAAAATGGATCCTATGCTCTGGAAATTCTGGCAGAATGCGCTCAAGGAAACTTTTCCTTCTGAATTCAAA
>JAIOQL010000304.1 GCA_021413405.1 Leptospira sp. | reverse complement strand
CAATGATTGCCGTCGGAATAATCATTTCCATCAAAACCAGGAAGCATGCAAACTAAATCGAAAGATACCCGTCTTTTTTTTGAACTCAGAAACATTCTGAAGGCAAAAGTAGAAGAAACAGAAAAAGAAATATTCAGTTTAAACAAAAAGTTAGGCGAAATATTTTCGGTCATAGAAAAAATGAACCGTCTTGCAACAGAGCATAAATCTGCCTATTTCAGGCTGAAACTCGGAAAATTAAAAACGTTATTCAAAGAGTTTCAGGAAAAAAAAGGATACGATAAAAGAGAATTTGACAGTCTGTTTAATTCGATCAATAAGATCAAGAATACAGAGAGCATTGAGTTTCTGGATGAAACACTTAAAAACAGAATTGCCAGGGCAGCTTCTACGATTACACCGAGAGAATCGGTAAAATCGAAAATGGAAAACAAGAATCTGTTCTTTACTTTCAGATTCAATAATGTACATTTCATAACGGAAAATTCCCCGAAACGGATAATCCGGAATGTTGAGCGGAAGAAACGGAAAATAAAAATTGAAGGCAGGATATATCCGATTTATCCCGGTAAAGATTTTGGACTGGATGAGGAAGACAGGTTTCCAATAGACAGTACTAATTTGTTAATATTGAAAACGGCAGGAAATTACAGGTGTTTTTTTATTGATCAACCGGGGGAGGTAATCGGACTCAATCCGGATACATTCCGGAACAAACTCAAAAAAACAGAAATCCCCTTAAAGGGGATTAATCAGTATCTAAAATGGAAAGGAACCAGGTATTATTACATACCCAATTAAAAAAAGTTTCTATCGACGGGATTCTCGAGATATTCAGTCTTCGCCCGATTCAAAAAGATTGTTCAGGCTATCAACCAATACATCAACTTCAACTCCATATCCCTGACAAACCTGCTCGATCGTTTCAACTTCATTGATAGAACAATGAGAGCAACCACCCAGGTGGTAACTTGAAAATACCAGTCCCGCTTCAGGATGAACTACCATTGCTTCCCCAACTGTCATTTCTTTAAAAAATTTAGGCTGTGTCGTTTGCATATACCCTCCGGACAAAATTTAACTATACAACTGTTAGACTTACAGTATATGTCAAATAGAATAATCCTATCAGGACTTCAAAACAGAAAATTATGTTCTTAGAAGAAAAAGGAAGATTTTATATCCGCATTGAGGGCAGGTTTGAATCCAGCCATTATTTATATAGATATTTCCCGGATGGGAGTGACGAACCATGCCATGGACATTCGTGGAAAATAGAAATATATTTATCTGGTAAAGAAAATATCCGGCCAGACGGGATCAGTTATGACTTTATGAGCGCGAAAAAGAAGCTGAGCGAACTGATTCATTCTATCGACCATATGGTGATAAACGATCATCCTGATTTTAACGGAGTGAATCCAACGTCTGAAAATATTGCGCGCTGGTTTTTTTCGGGATTAAAAAGAGAAGTCTCCAATTCTCTTGGAGTTATAAACAGGATCGTGGTTCATGAAGGTCCTGAAAATATTGCCTATTTCGAACCAGATCCGTCTGACTAAACACAAAAACACCCGGTTAGCGATAAAATTTTTCTGATTTTGCAAATAAATTCTCAGAAAAATCAATCGTACTCTAACTTTTTTTACCTGATATATAAGAGCCCTTGTATCCGGAAGTTATATCCATGAGGAGCTACTTTAATTGATGGAATGGAAAAATGCCACTTTATCCCGTAGAACATCCAAGAACACAGTCCTCATTGCTTGTCCCCAGTCGGTTTCTGGAAGATTTTAAGGAACGCACAAATGGAGGCAGGAGGGAAATTTATTTTCATTTTCTGATTAAAAGATATCGACATTTGATTATGTCGGGCGGGCTGGGTCAAAGGGAATCCGTTAAAAAGAGATTTCAGACTCCAGGGAAAGCTCTTATTAAAAAAAATTTTAGACCTTTGAATCCGGATTGGATAGAGTTTGATACTTTATCAGATTTTCTGGGCCTTTCGAAGACCGGGCTATTTACGCTACTTCTAACATTGGATATCGCGGGATGGGGGCACCTAATCGCGGAAAAATTCTATGATCGTGGAGTTCCCCC
>JAIOQL010000303.1 GCA_021413405.1 Leptospira sp. | reverse complement strand
AATCGCTTCACAAACGAAACTTCTCGCACTGAATGCTGCCATCGAAGCAGCCGGGGCAGGTGAAGCAGGAAAGGGATTTGCAGTTGTAGCTTCCGAAGTGAAAGAACTCGCAAGACAGTCTTCAGAATCTTCCGAAGAAATTAAACTTAAGATTTCCGCAATCCAGACAAGCACTGAAAAAGTAATTGATGCTATCGCTGATATCACACGTATCATCGGTCAGGTAAATGAGATAAACGGGGCAATCGCATCTGCTGTCGAAGAACAGGCGATTACTACAAAAGAAATCGCGGCGAATATCGGGCAAACGTCAACTGCTTCCAATGATGTTGCAAAGAACATCAGTGAGATTTCCAAAGCAGCCCAGGGTGGTGCGGTTGATGCGAGCCAGGCATTCAGACTCGCAGATTCTCTACAGGGTCTTTCCGGAAATCTGACTGGCATTGTGAACCAGTTCAAAATTTCCAATACTGCAAACGGAAAACATTACTAAAAATGGAAACCCGGAGTACATTAAGCCTGAGAAACACTGAAAAAACAGAGATTTCGGTCATGGTAGTGGATGATTCACTGACATACCGGAATCTTCTGCGGGATGTTTTTTCCCATGACCCGGAAATAAAACTGATCGGGACTGCGATGAACGGAAAGCTGGCTCTGCCAAAAATCCGTCTTTCGGCTCCCGATATAATTTTGCTGGATCAGGAAATGCCGGAAATGACGGGTCTTGAAGCTCTGGAATATATCCGGAAAGAAAATGTCCGCTCGAAAGTTATTATGCTCAGCTCACACACAGTGAAAGGTGCAAAAGTAACTCTTCGGGCTCTGGAACTGGGAGCAGCCGATTTTATAACAAAACCGGAAGGTGGTCTTGCCCACCTAATTGAATTTATCGAAAAGGAACTCATCCCAAAAATTAAAGGGCTCTGGGAAAAAACGGCAATTCAATATACGGAAAAGATAGATACTCCGGTGACGAGAATTCATCCCGGAACTTCAAAAAAGAATTTTGCGGAAGTTTGTGCAATTGGAATTTCAACCGGCGGACCGGTGGCGCTGCGGGTTTTATTTTCTCATCTATCCCAGGAATATACCGGGACAATATTTATCGCTCAGCATATGCCAACACTTTTTACGGAATATCTTGCAGAAAGCCTGAGCGAAATTTCACCAATTCCTGTGATTGAAGCAAGGGATGGAATGACAGTAGCCCCAGCAATGGCGTATATCGCACCTGGTGGAAGACAGATGCTGATTGAGAAATTTGGAAATGGCCACAAAATCCGGATAACAGATTTGCCGGAAGAAAAACTATGTAAGCCTTCCGTAAACGCTCTTTTCAGATCAGTCGCCGACAGCTATGGCGAGAAAGCTATTGGAATCATAATGACAGGCATGGGCGAAGACGGGTATCTCGGACTACAGAAAATGAAAAATTCAGGATCCTATCTTTTGGGCCAATCCCGCGAGACCTGTTCCATTTATGGAATGCCTGCGAGACCTGAACGGGAAGGTCTTCTGGATGAAGTCCTCAGCATACGTGAACTTGCAGAAAAAATTTACAGTTTATCAAGGAAAAACCATATATGAGCACAAACTACCAGGCATTATTTGAATCCATTCATAAACTGACGGGAGTTTATCTTCAGCCCGACAAAGCATATCTGCTTGATACCAGGCTTTCACACCTTATGAAGGAGCATGAGTGTAGTGACTTTGATCATTTATCAAAAAAACTGGATGATGCACGCGACCGGATACTGATCGATAAAGTTATAGAGAACATTACCACCCATGAAACCCGGTTTTTCAGGGACGAAAGTATTTTTCGTGCACTTACAGATCAGATTATTCCCGAATGGCTGGACCGCAATTCCTACAGAATCGGAAGAGGCGAAAATATTTCGATAGATATAATGTCCGCAGGTTCATCAACGGGACAGGAAGCCTACTCCATTGCAATGTCTATCCTGGAAAAATTCCCGAAACGGAATTTCACTTTCCGTATCACGGGCACAGATGTCAGCAAATCCACAGTTGAAAAAGCAAAATCAGGAGAATATACAGAATTTGAAAAAGCAAGGGGGGTTAATGAGGAAATTTCCGAAAGATATTTTGAAAAATCAGGACCTATGTACAGAGTCAAAGATGTTTTAAAAAACAATGTAACATTCAAGGTTCACAACATTCTGACGGATGATATCCCCGGAATGTATGATATTATTTTTTTCCGCAATGTCTCAATTTATTTTGAAGAAAAAAGAAAAAAGGGATTATTCGAAAAAATCAGAAATTCACTCCGGAACGATGGGATACTGATTTTAGGATCTGCTGAATCGCTTAGTGGTTATCTCACGAATTATGTAATCAGGGAATGTGGAAGCGCGAGATATTATGAGATTAATCCGTCCACAGTGACAATGTTTAAATAAAGGAGAATAGGAACATGAATAAGACAATACTGGCAGTAGATGATTCTAACACAATGAGAGACCTCGTCAAACAGGTACTGGATATCGGGGGGTATGATTCGGTACTCGCTGTTGATGGGAAGGACGGTCTTGAAAAATTCCGGAACGTGAATATCAGTCTCGTGATTACAGATATCAATATGCCTGTGATGGATGGACTGACATTCATCGAGGAAATCAGGAAGCTGAACAAGGATGTTCCAATCCTGACACTGACAACTGAATCAGAAACTGATATGATTGAAAAGGGTCATAAAGTTGGTGCAAACGGCTGGGTTGTCAAACCATTCCGGCCTGCGCAGTTCCTGGACATCATCAAACAGATAACGGAGTAATCATATGCTGATCGAAAATGAAGATCCGGAAATCAGTGGGGAACAGAAAATTCTTTGTATCGATCCTGATCAGGATGTCCTTGATCAACTTGAGAAATCGTTAACCCTGAATTCATTCCAGGTAATAACTGCAAAGAGTCCAGGAGAAGGAATGGAAATGATGGTGAAGTTTTCGCCGGAAGTAATTATTACCGAAATTATTTTTCCGGAACTGGAGGGCCCGCAATTTTTGAGAGTGCTGAGAAGAATCAATCATAGTGCCGCAATCATAGTTCACACGCGCGATACAAATTTTGATATTGATAAACAATGTGGTTCTTGTTTTGAGAAAATCAAAAAACCGGTTCTGCTCCATGAATTGATAGCGATCGTCAGAAAGGCATTTGCGTTTACAAAGAATCTGAATATCGTAGATGAACTGGAACTGGAAAGCAGCCAGAGAATGAAAAATCAGCTGGAATGGCTGATCTGGAAAGAAAGAAGCAAACTAACGAGCAAGATCAGCCTGGGTAAGGCAATGATCCACAATATTAAACATTCCATCTCACAGGGAATGGGAGTTGGTTCACTTGTTACCCAGATTGAAATGCTTGATCTGGGAAAAAAGAAAGATGAAAACTGTTATAAAGTCGCAGCTGGTTCATTTGATTTTCTGATCAAGGCTTCTTCAGAGGTCCGGGACTGGATTGATCATCTTGACAGGATTGCAAA
>JAIOQL010000025.1 GCA_021413405.1 Leptospira sp. | reverse complement strand
GGTACTGTCCGCGCAGGGAAAACCCTTTTCTCCAAGATAGGCTGTTCTAAATGTCACATCCCAAAAATACAGACTGGTACGTTAGACGGCGTTCCTGAAGTGTCAAATCAGACAATCCGCCCTTACACAGATCTTCTTTTGCACGATATGGGTCCGGATCTCGCAGACAACCGCCAGGATTTCCTCGCGGATGGACAGGAATGGAGAACGCCACCTCTCTGGGGGATTGGGCTGATAAAAACAGTAAACAACCACGATAATTTATTACATGACGGAAGGGCGCGTGGATTTACGGAAGCAATTCTCTGGCATGGTGGCGAAGGAGAGGCATCGCGCAATTCTTTCCGGAACCTGGAAAAATCAGACCGTGATGCTCTCTTAAAATTTCTGGAATCATTATGAAAAATCTGGTTTCAGTTTTTCTTTTAATAATGTTTTTCAGTTTTCACTGCGATACAAACCGGGGAAATTCAACGGCAAGATCTTCCGTTTCCGGCTATCTCTACAGTTTACTAAATGGATTTGATTCCCGGAAAATGCTAGAAAATCTGGCAGGCAATGTAATTCTCCCGACATATTCCTCGCTCGAAAAAGCAACGGCAGATCTTCATTCCTCCACTCTCTCCTACCAGTCAGCCCCAAATATTTCCACTCTCCTGACTCTCCGGTTAAGCTGGAAGAAAGCACGGGCAGAAATGAAAAATGCCGAGGTAATTTATATCGGCCCTGCCTCAGATCCTTCGAGTTCATTTTATACAAAGTTGGACCCCTGGATCAGGGAGGTAACAGTATGTTACAGAGGATCGGATTGCAGCAACACCGTTGAGTCCTATTCAACATCCGGAAATTTTACAATTGAAAATCTGGGAGCCGGAGTGAAAGGATTTTCAGTGATCGAATATCTGATTTTCCAGGATAATTCTGGAGGTGGAAGCGGTGCTGCTTCCGATCTTTCTGTTGTATCAGCTCTCTCCGGAAATCGCCTGACGTATCTAATCGCACTGACAGACAATCTGAAAAGAAATGCCTCTGAGCTCAGGAAAAACTGGGACGGGTCTTCAGGAAATTTCAGTTCCATTTTTTCAGGGACGGGAGCTGAGAATTCAAAATACACTGGAACAGCCGATGTTATAAATGATCTCGCAACCCAGATAACGAACACACTTGAATCGATCATAGACAGGAAGATCGGAACTCCCGCGGGTTACTCAGTCAAAGCAAAGGGAGTGAAGAACCCAAATCTTGTTGAATCGAGATTTAGCGATAATTCCATCGATGACATCCAGAATACTCTTACCGGAATCCGCAATATATACACCGGTGATTATAACGGTAGAATCGGAGCCGGCCTTTCAGAATACGCATCTTTCAATAATCCTACGGTAGATCAGAAAATATTGAATTCGATGGGAGAGTGTTCCAATAAAATATCCGCTCTGAAACAAAATGCATTCACACTTCGAAACGCTATAATTTCCGGATCTTCCGAAATCGCAGAGGTTCACAATTGCTTAAAGAACCTGAAAACTATTTTTACGATAGATTTTGCAAACGTCACAAACACTAGCATTGGTATCGGGAATTCAGACGGAGATTAATTAACAGTTAGAAAAAATGATTGTCTCTTTTCCAATTTATTTCAAAACCTTCCTATGATTGCAGAAAAATCAAAGTACGATACTCTAAAGCGGGTAGTTGGCATGATGCTCCAAACAGGGATATTTATTTCTACAATTAAAGTCCTGAAATAATCATCTCTTCAATTTTATCCAAACACAATTCTGCATTTCTTTCTATGGCAAAAGTTCCGTCTAATATAATCACTGATGACGGTAGTATTTTCAGGTATGCATCCCTTATTTTTTTTTGAAGCTGCAAAGTTTCAAAAACTTCCAGGCCTTCTCCTTCCTTTATCCGTTTACCAACACGCTTCAACGACTCTTCCGGCTCTATCTCGATAAAAAATAATATATCAGGTTGCGGAAATCCCTGGTCCAGATTCATTTTAAGAATTTCACCCGGTGAAAAATTTTCGTCAGACTGATAGGCGGACGTTGAATAGAAGTATCTGTCGAGTAGAACGTGTTTTCCTGAATCCAGGCAGGGGAGAATATTTTTTTCAAGGGAAAGTTTTCGGTCTTCGAGAAAAGCTTCCAGCTGATCTGTGACCGATAGGACAATTTCCCCCTTTAAAAATCTCCGGATATAAACACCTGTCGCATAATCGGTTGGCTCCCGGTGCAGTTCCACAGGATATTTTTTAGAAAGCTTCTCAAACACATTTTTTGAAAGAGTCGACTTTCCGCTGCCGTCGATTCCTTCAAAAACAATGAATTTTCCCCGATTACCCATTTTATCCATCAATATCTGATGAGGAGGATTTATCTGAAAATGAAGCGGTTTTTAAATTTTCGCATATTGGCAATTATAGGAGTTTCGCTATTGATTGGAACGTTTCTGACACCAATCATCTATCATGGAACACAAAAAGGTTTTTTATTCTTAAATGCAAAAGATTCTGAAAAATCTCCAGCGCAAATCCAGGCGATCAATCTGGAACAGGCTTTCCAGGAGGTTTTTGATAAGGTATCTCCAAGTGTAGTTTCCATAGCAACAGAACGAACAGTCGATATGAGGAACAGTCCGTTTGCAGGTGATCCTTTTTTTGAACATTTTTTTGGCGGCGGCGGACGCCCCGATCAGTCAATGAAACGTAAAGAAAGCGGACTTGGCTCCGGCATTATTCTGAATGACGAAGGCTATATATTAACAAACCACCATGTAGTCGGAGGCTGGGATAAATTCAAAGTCAAGCTCAAGAACAAAGAAGAATATACTGCAAAACTTGTAGGGGCAAACAAAAATATTGATCTTGCTCTCTTAAAAATTTCCGGCGCAAAAAATCTGAAACCGGCAGAACTTGGCGATTCCTCGAAAGTCAGAGTTGGTAATTGGGCAATTGCAATCGGAGCACCCCTTGGATTCGAGCAATCATTTACGGTCGGAGTCGTTAGCTCCGTTTCGAGAAATAATATGGATTCATCGGGTCTCAATTATATCCAGACAGATGCTTCGATAAACCAGGGAAATAGCGGGGGTCCGCTCCTTGATATAAACGGGCAGGTCGTGGGAATCAACAGAATGATTGCTTCTCAAAGCGGTGGATCCGTGGGCATCGGTTTCGCGATTCCGATCAATGAAGCCAAGAATGTAATGGATAAGCTAAAATCCGGCAAAAAAATTACCGGGACACCGTTTCTGGGTGTTGGTCTTGATCCGGTAACGGATGAGGTCAAAGACGGGCTTGGTCTGCCTAACACAAAAGGAGCGCTTGTATTGCGTGTAGAACCAGAATCTCCTGCAGAATCAGCAGGTCTCCGGAGATTTGATGTGATAGTTAAAATCGAAGACAAAGAAACGGCAAATCCGAACGATGTAATAAATATAGTGCGAAATTCGGAGTCGGGAAAAACAATTTCTATAGAAGTGATCCGCGGTGGCAAGACAATGACGTTCAAAGCGAAACTTGTAGAATCAAAAAACCCGAATTAATTTTTGACGGGAAACAGAATATTAAATCCAGAGGATTCCAGTGCGGATGAAGCGGTGCTTCGGCCGGAATTCCTCTCGGATTTTATCGGGCAGAAAGAAATTCTATCCAATCTTGCAGTATTCATTGAATCAGCCAGGAAACGAAACAAAGCATTAGATCATGTTCTTATTTCCGGTCCTCCCGGGCTCGGAAAAACTACTCTTGCACGGATCATCGCAAAAGAAATCGATTCTTCCATAACAGTTACATCTGCCCAGGTAGTCACAAAGGGAGGAGATCTTGCGAAGTTTCTCACTCTCCTCGGTGATAAAGATCTTCTCTTTATAGATGAAATTCATAGTCTTTCGAGGGGGCTCGAAGAAATTTTATATCCCGCAATGGAAGATTATCAGATCGACCTCGTTGTCGGAGAAGGAATTTCTGCTCAATCCGTACAAATTCCGTTAAAACCTTTCACACTTGTCGGAGCTACGACAAGAAGCGGAATGCTAAGTGAACCTTTAAAAAACAGGTTTGGAATTCAGTTCCGTCTCGACTATTACAACGATCCGGAAATGTGCCAGATAGTGAAACGATCTGCAAAAATTCTGGAAATTGAAATCGATGAAGATGCGGCATATGAAATTGGAACCCGTAGCAGAAAGACTCCGCGGATCGCCAATCATCTTCTGAAACGGATCCGTGATTTTGCGGAAGTAAAAAATTATTCCGGAATTCAGCTTGACCTTTGTAAAACTGCACTCGAAAAATTAGGCATTGATTCCCTGGGTCTCGACCATCTGGACAGAATGATTCTGGATTGTATGATTGAGCGGTACAAAGGCGGTCCGGTGGGGATAAAACCAATTGCTGTGATAGTTGGTGAAGAGGAAAGGACGATTGAAGATTCATACGAACCATATCTAGTGAGATCCGGTCTGATTAACAGAACGCCTTCGGGACGCGTTGCTACTAAACTTGCGTATGATCATCTGAACAGAAAAGCAAATGAACCGGACAACCTTCTCTTTTGATCTGAATGATTTATCTCCCGATGACAAAAGGCTTGTCATCGCATCCGGAATCGTATTCATCATCATGTCATTCTCTGTCGCCCATCTTTATACAAAAAACATGCTCTGGCGACTGATGGGCAGTGAATCGA
>JAIOQL010000302.1 GCA_021413405.1 Leptospira sp. | reverse complement strand
CGGAACTCGTCATACCGGGAATCGGGTGAAGTGATCACTTGAAATCCCGCCAAACCGTTTGGCGCCAGTAATTCCTGACATTTTGCAAAATATGTTTCAAGAAACTCATGGCCGACCGCTTCCAACATTTCGATCGAAACGATCTTACTATATGTTCCTGTAATGTTCCGATAATCCATCAATGTAATATCAACCCTGTCGGCAACACCCTCACGCTCAAACCGCGCTTTGGCAAAGGCAAATTGTTCTTTCGAAATCGTGACGGTCGTTACTCGGCATCCATAGTTCTTTGCTGCATGGACGGCAAACCCGCCCCAGCCGCTCCCGATCTCCAGCACATGATCGTTCGAATCGATCTTCAGTTTCCGGCAGATGCGGTCGTATTTTTGAAACTGTCCTTCTTCCAGTGTTACTGCCCCGTTCTGAAAATACGCAGACGAATAGGTCATTGAAGTATCAAGCCACAGCGAATAAAAATCGTTGCTCAGATCATAATGTTCGGAAATATTTTTTTGACTTCCGGTCTTCGTGTTTGCCCGGAACAGATGCGAAATACGGTCAAATATTTGCAGCAATCCCATCGGGGAGAATTTCCGCTTCGACCCGGAAAGAGAAGGATTGTTCTCGTAATTCAATATCCACCACGAAATGAAATTGGTGATACTGTCCGTATCCCAGTCTCCATCCACATACGATTCACCGAAGCCGACATCGCCGTAGAGAATGCTCTTCCGAAACATGTCCGGATTGTTAATACGCAATGTGGCGTTCACCGTTGAGTTCTTCTCGCCGATCTGCAGCATTGTGCCATCAGACAGGGTTACGGTTAAACTCCCTTTGGTAAGACTTGAGAGAAGTTTAAGAGCAATTTTTTCGTAAACGGACATTCTCCGGTCCGATGTCAATATATCGGCGAGCGAACGTGCTTTTACTTGTTCCATACAACAATCTCCTTTTGCAATTCCGGATTATCAGTTTTCTTCAGATATGGTATTTTTTTTAGATACAATTTCAATGCATGCCAATGAATCAATCCTATCACCTGCAGCGTGATGAACGGGAATCGAAGGATATACCACATCAATCGTCCATCCGTCAGTCTTTTCCGTTCGCCGCTCACCGCAGTGAGGAAGAATTTTTTGCCGTTCTTGTAATCATCGATTGTCACATGAAGCTTTTCTCCCGGAAGATGCAAATTGAAATCGAACGTCGTATCAAGATCGATGAATGGAGAGACATAAAAGAACTTCTCCATCATCTTCCGGAATCCCTGTTCCGTACGATCCTCGTTACGAAGCAAATACGGTTTTAACTCGCCAAAGGTGTTCCCAACTTCAGGAATAGCGCAGAGAGGATTCCCATGTTCATCATAACAATAATAGAATGATACCGGATTGAAGATATACCCGAACATTCGTAGATGTGTAACAAGGAAGATCTTCCCTTGGTTCAATGAAATCCCGTTCTGCCGAAGATATTCCACGATATTCTCTTTCAGCGTTGGTTTGCCGAAATTCATATG
>JAIOQL010000301.1 GCA_021413405.1 Leptospira sp. | reverse complement strand
TGGGGATTATTACTGGGTTGATGCAAATGCGGCACCCAGATACGAGAATGGGGAAATAGTTGGTTTTATGTCGGTCAGAAGAAAACCATCGAGGGATCAGGTATCTGCTGCGTCGGATTTGTACCGTAAAATTCTCTCTGGAAAAGTTGCGTTTCCCAAAAGTGATAAATCGAAAATTTCGATCAGGGCAAAAATGTGGATCAAAATGACTGCCACAACTCTACTTACGTTAGGAATTGCTCTGCTTGCAATTTTCAAAGCAGATCCATCTTATATTGTTGGATTATCTGTAATCACCGCAGTTTTCTTTTGTGGCTATTCCTATAGCATGATGAGATACATACTCGGACCAATCAAAGCTGCCACTGAAATTGCAAATAAAATGGCCGCAGGAGACCTTTCTCAACAGATCGAACACAACAGAAACGATGAAATTGGTGATCTGAACAAATCCTTGTTGAGCATGTTGATCAACACCGCTGCAATCGTTGCGAGATTAAAAGAGAACGGGGACACTCTTGTGACTTCCTCGAAGGATCTTTCTGCTTCTAGCCAGAGTCTTTCTTCAGGGACAGAACAAATGGCCCAAAATTCCCAGTCGATCGCTGCTTCCTCAACACAGATGAACCAGAATCTTCAGGTTGTCTCAAGCTCCGTTGAAGAGATGTCAATCTCGATTGAAGAAGTAGCGAAAAAAGCTTCAGACGCGGCCAAAATTGCAAGAGAAGCAAACGCTACTGCAATTTCAGCAAATGCAACTGCAAAAGAATTGGGAGAAAATGCGAAAGAAATAGGCAAAGTCATTGAAAGTATTGCAACGATTGCAGCTCAGACAAAACTATTGGCACTCAACGCCGCAATTGAAGCTGCTGGTGCCGGAGATGCAGGGAAAGGATTTGCTGTAGTTGCTTCCGAAGTTAAAGAGCTTGCCAGGCAATCTTCTGAATCATCAGAGGAAATAAAAGAAAAGATCTCAGCGATACAAGTTAGCACCGAAAATGTAGTAGAAGCAATAATTGAAATCACAAAGATAATCGGGCAGGTAAATGAAATTAGCAGTGCCATTGCATCGGCTGTAGAAGAGCAGGCAATTACTACTAAGGAAATTGCATCAAATATAGGACAAACGACAACGTCTTCGAATGATGTCACGAAAAATATTGGGGAGATTTCAAAAGCGGCACAGGGTGGGGCAGTAGATGCGAGCAGTGCATTTAAACTCGCAGAAACTCTGCAAACACTGTCGGGAAATCTTTCCGGCATTGTTGGTCAGTTCAAAATATCCAATACGAAAAATGGAAGAGTGGCGCATTGATGAGTCATTGAAATAAAACAGGAAAATTAGTATGGAACCAATTTCAGTTATGATCGTGGATGATTCTCAAACATTCAGGAATCTTTTGCGCGATAGTCTCGCGCAGGATTCCGAGATCAATGTGATCACTTCAGCCACAAACGGAAAGTTGGCGCTTCCGAGGATTAAATACTACAATCCTGATATTGTTCTCCTGGATCAGGAAATGCCTGAAATGACGGGCATTGAAGCTCTCGAGTATTTACAAAAGAATCATATCCAGACAAAGGTAATCATGATCAGCGCTCACACAGTGAAAGGTGCAAGACTGACCATGAAAGCTCTGCAACTTGGAGCGATGGATTTTGTAACAAAGCCTGAAGGCGGAACAGAAGGTTTTCTGGATTTTGTTAATAATCAGATCATCACTAAAATCAAAGCAATCGGAAGAAAAATTAGCATTGAAAAAAATTCGCAATCGAGGGTTCCGGAAAAACCAATTTCTTCAAACGCTTCAGATTATGATGTTTGTGCGATTGGGATTTCTACCGGAGGCCCCACAGCACTGCGAGAGTTGGTATCCGGAATTAGAAAAGATTTTTCGGGTACAATTCTGATCGCGCAACACATGCCTCCTCTTTTCACGAGATACATGGCAGAAAGTTTGAACGATGTATCAGCAATTCCGGTTGTAGAAGCAGAAGATCAGATGGCCGTGCGGAAAGGAACGATCTATATCGCTCCGGGAGGAAGGCAGATGCTGATTGAACAGAAAAATGGATCAAGATTTATTAAGATTACCGATATTCCTGAAGAGAAACTTTGCAGACCCTCAGTGAATGTGCTTTTTAAATCTGTAGCAGAAATATACGGAAAAAATGCGTTAGGTGTCATCATGACCGGAATGGGTGAAGACGGATATCTGGGAATCAAAGAGCTTAAATCAAAAGGCGCATATATCATTGGCCAAAATAAGGAAAGCTGTATGATTTATGGAATGCCTGCCAAACCTGCGAGCGAAGGACTTCTGGATGAAGTTCTCGATATAGACGGGATAGCACAGAGAATAAATAGACTGGCAGGAAAATGTAAATGAATCAGGATTACAGACAACTTTTTGATACAATTCATAAAATAACAGGAGTATATTTACAGGATGATAAATCCTACCTGGTTGATAGCAGGCTTTCAGAAATAATGAAAGAAAATTCGTTCAAATCATATTCAGAATTATCAAATAAACTGGAACAGGCGGATGATAAAAAATTAATCAATCAGGTTATTGAAAATATTACTACACACGAAACCCGATTTTTCCGGGATGAAAACATGTATGTCGCACTAACGAAACAGATTATTCCTGAATGGATGGACCGGAATTCCTATAAGCTGGGAATCGGGGAAACTCTTTTACTAAAAATTCTGTCAATTGGATGCTCAACAGGTCAGGAGCCATATTCTATTGCGATGTCAATTTCAGAAGATCCAAAACTCTCTGGAATCAACTTCAGCATTTTGGCCCTCGATGTCAGCACAGCTACCATTGAAAAAGCCCGTGCTGGTGAATACACCGAGTTCGAACTATCAAGGGGTGTGACTCCACAGATAAGAGCAAAATATTTTGAAAGCTCCGGTAGCCTCAATAGGATTAAAGAAAATCTGAAAAAACATATTTCATTCCAGGTGAAGAATATAATCGAAGATGAAATTACCGGATACTATGATATTATTTTTTTTAGGAACGTTTCCATTTATTTTGAAGAATCAAAGAAAAAAAAATTATTTGAAAAAATAAACCGGGCCCTACGGCAGGACGGTGTACTGATCATGGGGTCAGCAGAATCTCCGTTAGGATATTTATCAAACTTTATTATCAGAGAATGCGGATCCCTGAGATATTATGAAATGAAACCTTCAAACGTAGTACTATTTAATTAAAAGGAGAAATTAAGATGAATAAGACAATCCTGGCTGTTGATGATTCTGTTACAATGCGGGAAATGGTGAAACAAATTCTGGATTTAGGCGGGTATGATTCCGTCTTTGCAAATGATGGAATGGAAGGGCTTGAGAAATTTAATACGATAACTGCCGATCTCGTTATCACGGATATAAATATGCCAAGGATGGACGGGATTACGTTTATCAGGGAAATCAGAAAAATCAATACGGATGTTCCTATACTGACTCTTACCACGGAATCAGAATCCGGTATAATGAAAGAAGGGCAGATGGCCGGTGCAAACGGATGGGTCGTAAAGCCGTTCCGGCCAGCTCAATTTCTGGATATAGTAAAACAGATCATCCCTTAAAAAGAATAATATTCTGCTATTTATATGATTAAAACAAATACCGTTCAGAAACTTCCGAAAGTTCTGATTATCGATGATGACTTGACTATCGTAGAGATTATTCAGTCGATACTTGAGAATTCAGAATTTGATATAATGACTGCAAGTGATGGAGATCGCGGACTCGAAGCAATTAAGGAATGGCAACCGGATATTGTTCTCTGCGACCTGGTAATGCCAACTATTGATGGATATGAAGTTCTTGTGCGTCTTCAAAACGATCCTAACCAGTCAAATGTTCCCGTTGTTTTTATGTCTTCAAAAAATGATTATAATTCTGTACGGACAGGAATGAGACTCGGTGCGGATGATTATCTGATAAAGCCATTTACACCGGAAGAATTGCTTTCGACTGTAAAGTCACGCCTCATCAGGAACCGTAAT
>JAIOQL010000452.1 GCA_021413405.1 Leptospira sp. | reverse complement strand
GGTAGTAAATAAATTCAGACAAGCACGATTGGTATGTCAGGTAATTTAATTGTTATTTTATGAATTAAAAAAATATCCTTCCGGATGCTTTTATCTTGAGTGGGAGCGGAATAAATACGAATCCTTCGGTTTTTTTGTTTTGCCTTATTTTCATTTTCAGCCAGATTGTAACTATCACTACTTGGATTTCACATTGCCGAATGGTTCAGTTCTGCCCTATTTGTCAAAGACAGACCTTGCCGCAAGGAATGAAAAAAAGATGATGAAGCCTCTGAGCTGATTACGGGAAAACTTGATGAAAATCGTTTGCTATTTCGGGATACTAATTTTTTTATCGACACTGCATTTTTGCAAGGATGGGCCAGGCAAAGGAAAATCCTTTCCTGTTGAGAAAAACATTTCAGGAAAAAAAATCATTTTCTTTGGTGATAGTCTGACTGCCGGAATGGGACTTGCCTCCCAGGAGGAATCCTTTCCGGCCATCATACAGAAGAAAATTGAAAACGACAAATTTGGTTATTCTGTCATCAACGCCGGTCTCAGCGGGGACACGACGTCGGGGGGGATATCCCGTCTGAACTGGGCACTCACGCACAGGCCGGAAATTTTTGTGCTCGAACTTGGGGCAAATGATGCGATGCGCGGAATTCCAGCCGGAGTCATAAAATCAAATCTCAAAAAAATTATTTTTACTGTTCGTGAAAAAAATCCTGAAGTAAAAATCATTCTTCTTGGGATGAAAACTTTTCCCAATATGGGGCCTCACTATACAAAACGGTTTGAAATCATCTATCCGCAAATACAGAAGGAGGATAAAATAATTTTGATTCCTTTTTTCCTTGACCGCGTTGCAGGAATCCGACGTCTCAATCAGCCTGATGGAATTCATCCTACTTCTGAGGGTCACAAAATATTGGCGGAAAATGTTTACAAAGTGCTGCGAAAATATTTATGACTTATATACAATCTGGTTTTGCCGCGGAGTCACAGGGACGCCGGGTTTTTTTTAATACCATTTTTAAAAGTGAGTCAATCGTCTTTTTAAATATATGCAGATACCTCTGATTCTCACTGTCTCCATGGCAATTAATGCTGATCAATTGCGACTCCGGAGTATTTTTTTCTCAACACAACCTGTTTCTTTTATTTGTTTACATCCGCCTGATTGCCGTAAAAATGACAAATTAAATCAGAAAAGTGCGGGAATAGCTCAGTGGTAGAGCACCTCCTTGCCAAGGAGGGGGTCGCGGGTTCAAATCCCGTTTCCCGCTATTTAGGACTATGCTGTTTAATGCGAAATCAGAGTAATTACAATTGATTTTTCTCATTCCAATTTAGTCCGTTTCAGTTCTAATCAAAATTAGTGTATCGAATTTATGGAATATAAACTAAAAAAAAATAACGTAGCAAGTGCAGATCTCCGGATTACATTCAATCCTAAAGATATAGAGAAGGGTTTTCAGAAAGCATATGAGAATGCCCGTGGTAAAATAAAAGTCAATGGATTCCGTCCGGGAAAAGCCCCACTTGATATCGTGGAGCAAATGCTTGGTGATGCCGTCGCTGATGATGCGATAAATATTTTGCTAAAGGAAACCTTCCAGGAAATATATTCGGCCCTTGAGCACCAGCCGATCAGTGTTCCAAAATTTGAAGTCGAGCAGTTTGACAGAAAAAAAACTCTCATAGTCAAAGCGACCTTTGACACGAGACCCGAAGTCACCCTCCCTAAATACAAAAAAATGAAAGTTGAAGTTCAACCTGTCAAGATCGGGGAAGATGACATAGAAAAAGAGCTGAAATCAATCCAGAAAAAAATGATGCGCACCCAACTCCGCGAACCGGAAGAAAAAGTTGCTATCGATGACGTTCTTGATATTCAATATTCTTTTGAGCCAAACATAGGGAATGCAAAATTTCCCGCAGATGTAATGATAAATCTCGGAGAAACCGAAAACACTCCGGAAGGATTTGCGGCACACCTTGCAGGAATGGGTTTCGGTGAAACAAAAACATTTGATTATAAATATCCCGACAATTTTCAGAATGAACAATTTGCCGGGCAGACATTCAAATATACCGTTGTTGTAAAATCCATTTATAAACCTGTTTATCCGGAAATCAATGATGATCTTGCAATAGATTGGGATGGAACTGAAACACTGGAAAAATTCAAAGCCAAAATCAAAGAAAGACTCTCTGATTATATTACCGGCGCTCTCGAATCCCGGTATACCACCGAACTGATGGATAAAATAGTCAAAGAATCAAAATTTATCATTCCAGATTCACTGATCCAGGAAGAAATAGAAGCTGTTTATCACAATATGATCCATGAATTTCATCTCCCGCATATTTCGATGGAGGAATATGCAAAACAGGCCGGTAAGGAGTTACCTGAAGTAAAAAAGACCTTTGAAACAATTGCTTCAAACCGCATCAAATCATGGGTTACGGGGTATAAGATCGCAGAAGTTGAAAAACTGGAAGTTACTGACCATGATTATGAGGAAGCCCTCCAGAAAATGGCTCTTTCCAGCGGTCGTGAATACAAAGATATAGTAAAAGAAACCAAAAAAAATAAAGTAGAGTCTAATCTCAAACAGAAAATACTGTTTGAGAAAGTTCACAAATTCATTTTTGATATATCCGAAAAGAAGAAAGGGAAAGAAATTACTCTCCAGGATGCGATCAAGATGCTGAATGCGGTTCCGAATACAGAGGAGAAAAAATGAGTTATATAGTCCCGAATGTAATAGAAAAAACCAGCAGGGGGGAGAGGCATCTTGATATATTTTCCCGCCTATTGGAGGACCGGATCGTTTTTCTTGGAAGCAGCATTGATGACACGTATGCAAATATTGTGACCGCTCAGCTCCTGTTTCTGGAAGCCCAAAATCCTGACCGGGACATATATCTTTATATAAATTCTCCAGGTGGATACATTTCCTCCGGCCTTGCAATTTATGATACAATGCAATATATAAAATCGGAAGTCAGAACTCTCTGCATTGGCCAGGCTTCCTCGATGGCATCTCTTCTTCTTGCAGGCGGGACAAAAGGGAAAAGATCGGCTCTTCCGAATGCGAGAATAATGATCCATCAGCCTTTTGGAGGTGCATCCGGACAGGCAAGTGACATAGAAATCCAGGCAAAAGAAATCATTGATATGAAGAATAAAATGAATATGATTTATCACAGGCATACCGGTAAATCTGCCGAAGTTATAGATAAGGATACGGAACGTAATTTTTATATGACCGCCGAAGAGGCAAAAGATTACGGTATCATTGATAATGTCATTGCTGACAGAAAAAAGGCCTAAGCTAAAGTATGAATAAAGAAAAACTCCACTGCTCATTTTGCGGAAAAGAACAGGATGTTGTAAAACGGCTCGTTGCGGGTCCCGGAGTCTATATCTGCGATGAATGCATTGCACTCTGTAACGAAATTATTTCGGAAGACCCGGCTCAGACCGAAAAACCTGCCCTTCTTGGTGACATTCCAAAACCTCATGAGATTAAAAAGACTCTCGATCAGTATGTAATAGGTCAGGAATATGCAAAGAAAGCCCTTTCAGTTGCCGTATACAATCATTACAAAAGAATTCATTTTAATTCCAAAAAATCTGATGTGGAACTTGAAAAATCCAACATACTGCTGATCGGCCCGACCGGTAGCGGAAAAACTCTTTTGGCTCAAACTCTTGCAAGAATTCTGAAGGTTCCGTTTGCAATCGTAGACGCTACC
>JAIOQL010000024.1 GCA_021413405.1 Leptospira sp. | reverse complement strand
TATCCATGCAACAGGAATTTCATCTTTGCTTGATCAGAAAAAAAGAATCAGGCTCATGAAAGATTTTAAATTAGGAAAGTATAAGTATATGGTCGCGACTGATGTTGCGTCACGCGGCATTGATGTCGAAAATATTAACGTTGTTTATAATTATGATCTGCCGGGAGATTCCGAGAACTATGTTCACAGGATCGGAAGGACAGCCCGTGCAGGCAGAAAAGGGAGATCAATCAGTTTCTGTTCTGAACTGGATTATACAGAACTCGAAAAGATTGAAAAATTTATGAATCAGAAAATTGAAGTTACAAATGTAGAAGAAGAGTTTTTGAAATTCCCTGAAGGGAACTTTGAAAAATATGAAGTGCAGGGCGAAAAAGATTTCAAGCCGGGAATTAAGAAAGATTTCCACCGCAATGGAAACGGGAACAAGAAATTTGGTGGAAAAAGTTCGAGACCTGACCGCGGGAACTTTAACAAAAAACCGCAACATCACGTTGCGAGAAAGGAAGGTAATTCTTCTTCCGGGGGGAGACGACCTATCAACCAGCTTGAAGAAGCCAAATTATATCTTGAAAAAGCGAATTCCGTGTCGGAACTGCTACCGGCAAAGCCTTCTGTTAAGGAGAAGCCCCACCGCGAACACAAAGAAAAATTTTCAAACAAGAAACATCATCCGGTCAAGCATAAAGTAAAAGAGAAAACGAAATATGACAAATCAAAGAGAAATTTATTTGACATCAATGATCCTGTCAAAATTGAAACCAAGAAGACTTTTTCGATTTGGAAAAAAATAAAATCTTTATTTGGGGATTGATATTATTCCTATCAATCCAGTCCAAATTAAATGCCGAAAATCCTACTTCTATTCCTTTTATCGGGAAGAATAATTATATCAGTTTTGGCAGCCTTTCCGCGATTTTTAAAAATCTAAAACTGAAAATAGATTACGGTTCGCAAAAATGCCGGATAATATCCGATAAATCGGAAATCCGTTTCAAGCTGGATTCCCTTTTCTATGTGCATGATTCTTCAATTGAAAAAATTTCAAGAGCCCCTGTTTACCGGAACCATAAGCTCCTATTGCCGCCTGATCTGGTAGAGGCAATATTTATTCATTTAATAAAAGAAGATATTTCCTATGAGTTCGGAAAGGACAGGCTCGTGATAGATAAAATCATTCCGGAAGAAGGTTTGAGCGGTAAAATGAAATTGAAAAGACTGATCATCGATGCCGGTCATGGCGGAAAAGATCCAGGTTCTTCTGATGCGAAGGGTTACCAGGAAAAAGATATCACTCTTAAGACCTCTCTTGTATTGAGAGATTTTCTAAAGAAAAAATTTCCATCCCTAAAAATTATCATGACAAGATCCTCAGATAAATTTATCGAATTGGAAGAAAGGTCGAAAATTGCTAATGCGGAAGCGCTGAGATCAAAGGATTCGATATTCATCAGTCTGCATTGCAATTCGTCAATCAGCGAAGAACCTACGGGGTTTGAGATCTATTTTTTATCCCAGACACCCAGTACGGAAATGGCAAGAGAACTTTCCATTATAGAAAACAAAGTGCTTGATAATAAGAATACAAGGGATGTTAAAAAAATCCAGGCCGGAATGTTATCCTCGTACGTTCAAAGAAGCAGCAAAAAACTTGCTGTGAATGCAGAAAAAGGACTGGAAAAATGGCTGTCAGGGAGAATAGTCAGCCGGGGAGTCAAAAAAGCAGATTTTTCCGTTCTTCGCGGAAGCCTGATGCCGGCAATTCTGATTGAAATGGGTTATCTTTCAAACAAGAAAGAATCGGAATTGCTCAGACTTGAAAAAATGCAATTGAAACTCAGTAAAGGAATAGTGGCAGGAATTCTTGAATACAGTAATTCAAAAAATTAAAAATCTTTCAGGTAGAGTTACGGAATTCTCCCGGAATTTTTATCTAAATAAATTCATTCCCCTGGCACGGAAGGTAAATGCCGAAGCGTTACGCGAAACCGGAATTGTTCAAACGAATTTTTTATTTTTGTATTTTTCATGGATATTGTTTATCTCATTTGCTTCTATAATAATTTTATCAGGCAAAAATCCGATTTCACTCCTGATACCGTTTGCTATTTACGATCTTCCTGCAAGGGAGAATCTGACTCCGGTTACAATATTTGTTTCTGACGGAGATGGAAATCTTTTCCCGACAAAAAGAAGAATGTTTTTTATTCCGGACGATTTTAAACGAAATTTATTGACGGTTATCGGAGAAATCGGGCAGCCCCCATTTTATGATAGTGAGCTTGTGTCTGAAGATTCAGTATTTGCCGGGACATTAAAAAAACTTCCAAACTTACAGACGGCTGTCATATCTACATGGAAAATTGAGACGACCGGTTTGCTTATTGTAGATTTGAGGGAATCAACCATCCGCGATGAGCTTGATTCCCTCAAATTCCGTTTCAATTCTTCTGTGGCCTCAGATGAAGATGAAAGCGATGACGGACATTTTTTTAAAAAGAAACAGGATGTAAGTGTAGACAAAAAGCTTGCGGATCTTCAGAAAAATAAACTTTCAATTTTGAACTCGGTTTTTCTTTCGATTGAAAAATCGATTTTCGGGAATTTCGCAAATGTTCAATCAATTGAATTCCGGCTGGAAGGAAAAAAGAGAGATTATCCCGGGTTGGATTATAAACTGACTGAAACGAAGATCAGAAAGTAATCCTGTTATCCGGGATAGGATTTTTGCATTCGGTCGAAATAGTAGAAGCTGTTTCCGAACCGGGAGTATTTACGTAAGATCGACCGGTTTCTGTAAAGAGTCTGTGTGAAAGCGATTGGGTGTTCGAGGAGGTCGGTCGGAACTACGCCCTTCATCACTTTTGCCATCACTTCACCGCTTTCGCCTGCATCCAATTCCAGCAAAAGAACGAATATGTAAGTTGCAGAAGAATTATGCATGGCAGCAATAATTTTCAATTCAGCCCAATCTCCATTGAAGGGACGAAAATCTTTTCTTTGCACACTTTGTCCTTTGTCCTGAAACTTTGTCTTTACTCCTCGATGACCCGGTAAATTCCCTGAATAGCAAATAAATCTGTATTTATCTAAAAGTGAATGCAGATACATTCTAAGCTGATTTGACGTTCCGGCCCGTTCTTCAAGATAGGGAACAAGTCTCTGAGGTATGTTAAGAGTTGATGAAGTATTTTTTAGAACATTATAGTTTACCCTGTTTGTCCACTTATTTGTTATTATAAAATTCGTTCTGACAAATTCAGATTTTTCCATAGCTGATTCTCCTTAGCGCTTCCCGTTCATTGAAAGTGTTTATCGATTTGCTTTCTTACATCGCAGATTCAATGAACCTTCGTCCTATGAGGAGTAGGTAAAAAAGTTTCTATTGTGACGGAAAAAAGAGAGAAATTTCTTAATTTAAAATATTTTTTTGCATGAGCGATTGATGCGGCGTCATGGTTAGGTCGGCTCACTGACCAAATTTAATTTTTTACCATGACGGGAGCGGAAAGCGCGACCTGTCGGCCGATCCGTAAAAAGCGGAATATCTTTTTAACCAATGCAATATCTAACGCCTAATTTGATCAGGATCGCCCGGCAGGGCATGCCCCGTTTTTGCCACAAAAGAGGAAAGTTCACAAATAGTAAGAATTGACTTTTTTTTTCTATACATATGTTGATTTAAAAAAAATGCTTTCAGGAATACGGATAGGCGATAATTTAATCGGGTTTGTCCGGAGCACTATATTAAAACAATTCTAAATTGGAGAGAGTCATGACAAAAATTGCCATAAATGGTTTTGGAAGGATTGGTCGGTTGGTTTTGCGGGTTGGAGTGAATGATCCGAATCTGGAATTTGTTGCGATCAATGATCTTGTGACACCCGATAACCTGGCATATCTTTTTAAATATGATTCTACACACGGTAAATTCAAAGGAACCGTTGAACACGATGAAAATAATCTAATCATCAATGGCAAAAAAGTGAAATGCTTTGCAGAAAAGGAGCCCGAAAAACTTCCATGGAAAGATCTGGGTGTAGAATATGTAATTGAATCAACAGGCCGGTTTACTGATATGGAAGGTGCTTCGAAACACCTCAAAGCCGGTGCAAAAAAAGTTATCATCTCCGCTCCAGCCAAAGATAAATCAATTCCTACCTTTGTACTTGGCGTGAACGAGGGTAAATATAATCATTCCTCCGATCACATTGTATCCAATGCTTCATGCACGACCAATTGTCTTGCCCCGCTTGTGAAAGTGGTTCTGGATAATTTTGGAATTGAAGAGGGGCTCATGACGACGATTCATGCAATGACTGCAACGCAGCCGACTGTAGATGGCCCATCCAAAAAGGATTTCCGTGGCGGACGCGGAGCGGCTCAGAATATCATTCCTGCCTCTACTGGTGCGGCGAAAGCTGTTGCACTTTGCATTCCTGAGATAGCCGGAAAACTCACCGGGATGGCATTTCGCGTCCCGACGCCGGATGTATCTGTTGTTGATTTGACAGTACGGACTGTGAAAGAAACTTCACTTGCAGAGATAAAGAAAAAGATGAAAGAAGCATCGGTCGGATCTCTAAAGGGTATTTTGGGCTACACAGAGGAAGCGGTTGTTTCTACGGATTTTATCAGTTCTGAACTTTCCTCCATTTTTGATGCGGATGCCTGCATTGAGTTAAATTCCAGATTTTTCAAACTGGTTTCCTGGTATGATAATGAAATGGGATATTCGAACAGGGTTGTTGACCTTGTTCGTTTTATGAAATCAAAAGGATAAAAATGAATTTACCAAGAATTGAAAACATTGATGTAAAAGGAAAACGAGTCTTCCTGCGCGTTGACTTCAATGTCCCGATTGAGAATGGTGTCGTAACAGATACCACGAGAATTTCTAAAACGCTTCCTACGATTGAACTTCTGATCAACCGTTGGGCAAGGCTGGTTATAGCGAGTCATCTGGGTCGGCCTGAAGGAAAGGTGAATCCCAAATATTCAATGAAGCCGGTTTATGAGAAATTCAAAGAGATAATAAAAAAAGAAGTTGTTTTTTCGGAGAATGTGGTCGGTCCGGAAGCAGTCGCACTTTCAAAGCAATTGAATGATGGGGAAGTCATGCTGCTCGAAAATCTCCGGTTTCACGCGGAGGAAGAGGAGAATTCTCCGGATTTTGCAAAAAAGTTGAGCGAGCTTGCAGATATCTATATCAATGATGCATTTGGTGCAGCACACCGCGCGCATGCTTCCACGGAAGGTATTACAAATTATCTTCCCTCTTATGCAGGAACATTGATGTATAAGGAAATCGAAGTGCTGACGAGCCTGATCACGAAACCGGAGCGTCCATTTGTAGCGATCATAGGTGGAGCAAAAGTTTCCAGTAAACTGAAGATATTGAAAAATCTTTTTACGAAAGTGAATGTGATGCTGATCGGGGGTGGAATGGCATATACATTCCTCAAATCAAGAGCGGTCCCGGTTGGAGCATCGCTTGTTGAAAAAGAATTCGAGGTTCAGGCATTCCAGATCATCGAAAAGGCTGGTGTAGCAGGAATAGAATTTCAGTTGCCTGTCGATCATGTCATTGCGGATGCCTTTTCCGCAAATGCCAAATCAAAGACTGTAGATAAAATGGGAATCCTTGACGGATGGATGGGTATGGATATTGGTCCGAAGACAATTTCCAATTTTGAAAAAGTCATTAAAAGTGCCGGAACAATTTTCTGGAACGGGCCTATGGGTGTTTTCGAGATGGATAAATTTTCAAATGGAACCGTCCAGATTGCAAAGGCCATTGCAAAGTCTTCTGCCAGGTCTGTTGTAGGCGGTGGCGATTCAATTGCAGCGATCGCCAAGGCCGGAGTCGAAGATAAAATTACTCACATTTCAACCGGTGGCGGCGCATCTCTTGAATTTCTGGAAGGTAAAATATTACCTGGTGTTGCTGCCCTTATGAAGGAAAAATAGAAAATCGAGGAATGTATGAGAAAGAAAATTATCTCCGGTAACTGGAAAATGAATCTCAATCTTGCGCAGGCAACAGAACTTGCGGAAGGAATTAAAAAAGGAATTCAGAATAAAAAATCTGATGCTCAGCTTCTCGTTTTTCCAAGCACACTTCATCTGCAGAAAGTGAATGAAATTCTCACAGGAACAGGTGTTGATGTGGGTTGCCAGAATATTTATCCATCCGGGCTGGCTGCTTTTACGGGAGAAACCTCCACGGATCAGTTGAAGGATCTGAAAATACGTTATGCGCTCATTGGTCACTCTGAGAGGAGACAATTTATGGGTGAAACTGATGAATTTCTCAATCGCAAAATTACTTTTTGTCTCAAGGAAAGTTTTATCCCGGTTTTCTGCATCGGAGAAACACTCGGGGAGCGGGAATCCGGCAAAACCTTTGACGTGATAAAAAGACAGGTCGTGGAAGGATTGCGAAATATTACAAATGATGACGCGAAAAAAATTATTATAGCCTATGAGCCAGTCTGGGCAATTGGAACCGGAAAAGTCGCTACTCCGGAACAGGCAGAAGAAGCGCATGCGTATGTCAGGTCTGAGCTGAAGTCTCTGTTTGGTTCTGAGGTCAGCGAAATTATCCCGATCCTGTATGGCGGTTCCGTTAAGCCGGATAATGTTAAATCTCTTCTTGAAAAACCAAACATAGACGGTGGTCTGGTTGGTGGGGCAAGTCAAAAAACGGATTCTTATCTGGCGCTCATTCCATAAAGACTTGCCACAGAGACACGGAGTCTTCATCAGTTATTTTGCAGGAATCCAATTAGAAAAAAATAGAACTCCGTTCTATTGAGATTCTGGTCGCGTTTCACTTGCCAGAATGACGACTTCACGTTATTCAAAATACTCTGAGTC
Source organism: Leptospira sp. (assembly GCA_021413405.1). GTDB lineage: Bacteria > Spirochaetota > Leptospiria > Leptospirales > Leptospiraceae > JAIOQL01. The sequence continues at coordinate 712 of JAIOQL010000024.1, read as the reverse complement.
GCTGTGGCTACGTGGCCTGATTAAATCCGTCACAAGTTATCCGTTTTTACAATTGCCATTTTAGCAAATCCTGATTCAATGGCTAAATAATGGGAGATTTGATAGGAACTGTTCTAACTATTTTTCTTTTGACCTCTGTTTTTTTGATTTTCCTGGTTTTGATTCAATCCGGGAAAGGGGGAGGGGGGCTTGGTGCATTTGGTGGCGGTGCAAGCCAGACTGCATTTGGATCTTCCAGTGCTGATGTTCTCACCAAAGCTACGCGATATTCCGCAATTATCTTCATAATTCTGGCATTGACTCTTTCCTTCCTATTTGCAAAAAAACAGGATACCATTCTTCCCGAAACAAGCATTGTTCCAGATCCATCGTCTTTGCCAGCCGTTACTATTCCTGCTGAAGCTTCGAAATCTCAGCCTGTAACTGATCCACAAAAAACACCGGCGACCCAATCACCATCAGTTCCAGAACAAAAGAAATAAACCTTTACTTTATCTGAGCATAGCCGGATTGTCCGGCTATGGAGCCAACCGTATGGAATAATCAGGGCGGAGCCTATGACTATGAAAAATCAGAGCTTCAATCCATCCTTGATGCAATTACTGAACCGCTTATATTAATTAATTCTGATTTCAGTATCAAACGTGTAAACAGGGCCAGTCTTGAATTTACCGGGGAGAACGCATTCAGAAGCGTGCTGAACAGGAAATGT
>JAIOQL010000451.1 GCA_021413405.1 Leptospira sp. | reverse complement strand
AACAGCATAATGATTAGATGGAGATGCATCCCCGATAAAACCAACACTGACTAACTCTTTTTTGTAACAATTGTAACAGTAAGTGGCATCAAAAAGAATCCAGAAGACTATCTGCAGAAATTTGTTTGCATCGCACAAATATAATTTCCGGGATACGTTAGACGAAATAATCAAAAAAAAATTACAAAAAAAAAGTAAATTTATTTTCTATTGCTTGACTGATAATTGTCAATCGTGTTTTGATAGGCCGTTTCCGGTGGTTAAATGTTCTATTCAATTGCCTTGAAAACTGATTAAAAATGATTAAACGACTATTCGCGCCATTCCAGAAGATCAAAATCAGAACAAAAATGATTTTGATCGTAACGAGTGTGGTCTTTTTAAGTGTCGGACCGCTGTCGCTTATCGTATTATACCGCAACCAGGCAGTCGTTCTGTATAAAACTATCGAAGTTTGCCGCAATCTGTGAGACAACATCTCAAATCTGGCTACAGAAGAGCTTCTGATTAACGAAACATTTGATGCAACGAGTACCGCGCTGGCACGACTGAAGAATACCAGGATTTCCGGCCTGCTCGATGCCTATGTTGTGAATATTGACGGGCGATATGTTGCAGAAATAAATGAAAAAAATGTCGGCAAGCCGGTTCCTCAAAAGGAACTCGCCTACTATTTCAGTCTGAACGCCCTCGAATTCAAAGAAATTGAAAACAAATCGGCCGGAACCGCCATACTCCAGTTTACTTATCCAATTTTCATTGAATTCCGTGATAAGAAAATCAGGGTCGGTGCTGCAATATTTGAGTTTAACAAAGATGAGGTTTATGCACCGGTCGTCCAGATAAGGACTACTATCATAGTTGTTGCGAGTATTCTTTTCCTGGTTGGTATAATAATCGCTATATACAGTGCTATATTTTTCTCACGTCCTCTCCAGCTTCTCACAGACGGGGCAAAACTCATTGGTTCCGGAAATCTGAATCACAGGATTCTTTTGCAGAATAAAGATGAAATCGGAGACCTGGCCAATACTTTCAACCTGATGACTTCCCAGATCCAGGATTTCACACAGAACCTTGAAACAAAGGTTGAACAACGGACAAATGAATTAAACCAGAGTCTCAAAGTAGTCCAGGATCTGAAAGAAAGGCAGGATGGTGACTATTATTTGACTTCGCTGCTATTACACCCGTTGCAACCAAATAATAATACGAGTCAGTCAGTCAGGACAGAATTTTTTATCGATCAGAAAAAGAAATTCACTTTCCGGAAATGGAATTCTGAAATCGGCGGTGACATATGCATAACGGATACAATCACTCTACTCAACCAG
>JAIOQL010000450.1 GCA_021413405.1 Leptospira sp. | reverse complement strand
ATTTTGATTTTGGGAATTCCAGTGATACTGCTGTGCGCAAGTCAGTAGTGAATGTCGCAATTCCGCATTTTCTGGGGAGGTAATCTCCGAGGAATGCAATTTTACGTATCTCTGTTGATTTTGGCATTGAGTTACTTAATTCCAGTCTGCTATTTTACTTCTTGGCTGAATGAGGAGATTGTAAACAGGAAAAAAATAGTCTAATGCCATCATGATAGCCTGTCAATTCATATTTTACCCGCATTCACTGAGGGAAAAATGAAATCAAAAAATCAGGTTTCAGTTGCGTGTATTCTCTCTACTTTCAAAGATAGGATGATACTAAAGTTTGCGGAATTTCTATAATTCGAATGATCCGGATCGTACTATGAAATATAAATTAATCCGAATTTTTTTGGCGGGCAGTGCGATCTTCATCGGCTGGTTGTGGATCGCTTTTTGTCTATCCGGATGCAAAAGGATTCAGATCAATCCCGGTAGTGTAAATTGACAGAGGAACCGGTTCCTTGGGGCAATAGATATTTGTTTTTTCTTCCCTGCCTTTCAGTTTTACATTGTTCAGGAAACTGATCTCATAATCCGGACCAAGAAAATTTTTCGTAGTTTCGGATATTATGATCTCTCTATTGTAATATTTACTCAGGCTCTCCATCCTTGATGCGATATTCACAGTGTCTCCAATGACAGTATATTCCATCCGTTTTGAAGAACCTATATTTCCTGCAAGCACGAGGCCTGAATGAATTCCGATCCCGGTTCTGATCTCCGGAAAATTCTCTTCGCGCAGCTTCCGGTTGAGTATCTGAACTTCTGATTTCATTTTGAGTGCTGATTCAAAGGCCGCTTTTGCATGATTTTCTACCGGCACAAGAACTCCAAATACAGCCATGATCGCATCCCCTATATACTTGTTTATAATTCCCTTTTCTTCATAAATGCATTTACTCACTGATTCAAAATAACGGTTGAGAAGAAGGACGATTTCCTTAGGTGTCATTCTCTCTGACAGTGAAGTGAATCCACGGATATCTGCAAAAAGAATCGTTGCCTCCACCAGTTCACCACCGAGGAGATCATTCTTGTGTAAAAGGTAGTCCCTCACACTCGGATCTACAATTTTTCCGAATGTGTCGTTTATATATTCCTTTTCCTCTATTCTCCGGACGACCTCTTTTGTCTTTTCCTCGACCATCTCTTCGAGGTGGTTGTGATAATTCACAAGTTCGGATTTCATTATCACAAAGGATCTCGCAATGTCGCCTATCTCATCTGACCTGTCTGTTTTCAGAAATCCCGGTCTGTCGTCGTGAAATTCTTTCATAGAAATGCTGAGG
>JAIOQL010000354.1 GCA_021413405.1 Leptospira sp. | reverse complement strand
AATTCAGATCAGGCTGTCGGAACATCGACACCTTAAATTTAACTCCTTCTCATTTCTTTTGCATTAATTTCGGTATATTGTTATCTCGAATGATACATAATTCATACTATTCAAACGAAAGATGCAAAAATCCGTAAAAAGTCCTAATAAGATATTTTAATCGGTCGAACTTAGATTTAAGGGAAACTGTGCATGAAACAAAATCAGAATGAATGGGTCGGAAATTTAATTCAGATTTTCAAAGAAGAAATCACGATTTATAGAAATCTCCTGACTTTAGAAATAAAAAAGAAGGACGCCATTCATCAAACCGACGGCAAATTACTGGAGTCTCTTACGAAGGAGACCTATCACCTGATGGTATCTGTGACTGAGTTTGAAAGAATCCGTATGAAAGCGATAGAAGATGTTTATGAAAAAGAAAAACTCCAGATGTCCGGAAGTCTCCCGATTTTAAGTGAATTTCTCAACCAGATAGACAGAGATTCCAATTTCAGGCTCAAAGGTCTTGCGAACGAACTGAAAGATACCGTACGCGAACTCAAAGAAAAAATAATGTTAAACGAACGGCTTTTGAAAACCAGAACCGAAATTTTTTCACTCAGCATTAATGCACTAAGAAGGGCTTCGGAAACAAATGTTCCTTCAGCATATACACCGGCCAAAGCTAAAGTAGTAAAGCATAGAGTGCCCGTGATGCTGAATACCAAGGTGTGAGGAGAGTAACATGGGATCAACTTTTTCAGGATTAGAAGTAGGCAAAAGAGGTCTGTCGGTTCACCAGCAGGCACTCCAGACAACTGGCCATAACATTTCAAATGCAGATAATAAAAATTATGCCAGGCAGCGTGTCAACGTAACAACAATGGATCCACTTTATGAGCCTTCGCTGAATCGCGCAATGGTTGCGGGACAAATCGGGCAGGGGGCTGATGTCAAGAATATCGAACGGATTCGGGACAATTTTATCGATGACAGGATTATTGAAACGACAAACCAGAAAGATTATTGGGCTGCAAGAAATGAATATCTCTACCAGCTGGAAACTATTTTCAATGAGCCTGCGGGAATTACTCTCCGGACGCACATGGATCAGTTCTGGTCTTCATGGGAAGATCTTGCTAATTATCCTGAGGATAGCGCTCACCGTGCAGTCGTAAAGGAAAAAGCGGCAGGACTCGGAGCGAGGATCGAAGACACTTTCAGAAAAATGACTACGCTGAAGGAACAGGCGAACCGCGAAATAGAATCGCGGACCAATATGGTCAACCAGCTTGCAGATAACATCCGGACTCTGAATGAAAGAATCGGAAAAATTGAAGCGTTAGGCGATCTTCCTAATGATCTTTATGACCGCCGCGATCAGGCACTTCAGGAATTATCATCTCTCGTGGATATTAACACAGGAAGAAGCGATTCAGATGAATTCATGGTTTTCATCGGGCAGCAAATTCTGGTCCAGGGACAAAAATCACATAAAATCGCATTAGTGGGCAATCCTGAAGATGACGGAATGGTTGATCTGAAATGGGAAGACACCGGAAAACCGGTTCTGCTTCGCGGTGGAAGAATCCAGGGAGTGATCGAAGTCCGGGATTTTGTGATCCGTGAAAAAATAGACAACGTGGATTCTCTCGCAACGAACGTAATGGATGTGATCAATGAAATTCACAAAGATGGATTTGGACTCAACGGAAAAACAAATCTGAATTTTTTTGATACGAAGACACTCTCGGGAAATTCTTTTGGGGAATATGATTCTGACGGAGATGGTCAGAATGATATCACAGCGATCTTCCGTGTTTCCGGAAGAACACCGATTGATCAGGACAGGACAATAGGGATTTCCGGAAATATCATTCTGCAAAAAAGCGATAAGGATTCTACGCAAGTAGTTATTCCGTATTCAAATGATGATACGCTTGCAGAAGTAATAAAACGGATTAACAGGAGTGGATCGAACGTTGTGGCATACATGAACCATGACAATCAGCTTGCATTGAAGGCTACTGTTTCGGAAGACAAATCAAAGAATAACTTTATCATCCGTCACATAGAGGATTCCGGAAATCTTCTCGTTGGAATGACAGGAATTCTCGCGGCTAGCGGACCGGCAGGAGCATATGATTATCGTAGGTTAGGCGACATTGCCAAATTCCAGGCAACTCCTCAGGATATCAGCCTGACGCCTCATTACCATCCTTCTTCCCGTTTCAAAATGACCGAAGAAATTCTGAACAATTCTGCTAGCGTTGCAGCAGGAAGAGGAAAGGACGTTGGAGGCACAGGGGACTACAATTCGCCAAACGGACACAAAGATGGATCAAATGCTTTACTGATTGCGGCTGCAATGAGAGGGAAACCGATCATGGTGGATCACAATAAAACCACGGATGATTTTTATAATTCACTGATTTCAAAACTGGGAACCGAAGCAAGGGAAGCTAAACAGGAATTCACGACTCAGAATGAACTGATGACTGAGCTGGAAAATATGCGTCAGTCAGTCATGGGTGTCAACCTCGATGAAGAGATGACAAACATGGTTCAGTTTCAGCATTCGTACAATGCTGCAGCAAAGATGATTTCAACGATCAGCGAGATGCTTGATACGGTCATAAACAGAATGGGTGTGTAGGGAAGAGGCATAAGAAAATGAGAAAATTCAAATTCTGGTTTGCGAAATTTTTTTCAGGGCGATTCGGTCACCTCCCCTTTCTCCCCTCCTTTTTAAGGAGAGGTAGGGGTGGTTTTCTGACCGCGCTTTCTGCTCCAATTCCTTTGGAATTTTCGCGGCAATCGCTATCGCACGGACCAGATGATAGCGCCGACAATATGAAATTCCTGAAAATAAAGAAAATTACCGGGGTAGCCCGTGATGCACTAAATATTTATCAATATCGCCCGATTTCAATGTGCGATATTTATTAGGAGAGTAAATTATGATGCGCATAACAAATAATATGACTGCTAATTCCCTGGTTAAAAATCTTGGAAGACACCAGGTTCTTATGGATGAGACGCAAAACCAGCTTGGAACCGGACTCAAAATCAGGAAGCCTTCTGATGATCCCGGGCTCGCAACAAATCAGATGTATTTCCGGTCGAGACTCAACGAACTCGATCAATTCCGCGAAAATATGACGGATGGAAAAGAGAGGCTTCAGCAAATTGATGGGGAGCTCGACAGAATAGGAAGCATTTTTCAGAGAGCACGCGTCCTGACTGTTCAGGCCTCCAATGGTATCTACCAGGGAGATAAAGGATTTGAACTGGAAATTGCGATCGGGAAAGAAATCGATGAGCATCTACGTGCGTTAGTTGACATTGCAAATACAAGGGATGCAACGGGACAGCCATTGTTCGGGGGGCATGTAATAGAACGTCCCCCGTTTGAACCGATTGAATCCAAAATTAAAGGTCTCCAGGGCATCGAACTGAAAAATCAGTACATCGGTGTGGAATACC
>JAIOQL010000353.1 GCA_021413405.1 Leptospira sp. | reverse complement strand
TGGATCCCGTTGCCCCCAGAGACCTCATTTTTAGCATTCCCGTCGGAGCTGTTACCGGAAACGATGCAGTCAGAAGTCTCTGCAAGGTATATTCCATATGTAGTGTCGTATAACGTATTATTCAGGATCTCGCATTTTTTTACTTTTTCCGTGTGGATCGCGGCAAATTCCAAAAGATCGCTTACTCCGGAATTTTTTATTTCAAATCCGGTAACACTGACTCCGTTTGAACGGATATCAATTACGTGTCCTTTTTTCTCCCCGTCAAGGATCGTTTTTCCTTTTGCTATGAGAGACACAGGTTTTGTAAGAGTCAGAGTTCCTACCGGATATTCCCCTGGCCCGATTTCAATTGTATCTCCTGGGTCTGAATTTTTGATCGCATCGGCCGGACTATTATACTGGCAGGTCGGACAGACCCCAATGGTCTTTGAAAGTAAGGGAATTGAAAAAAAGAGAATGAGAATTGAAATAAGAATTAATTTCATTATGGATCTAAATATTATTTTTGAAAATTCAACTTCTGGCTTTTCTTCCAGCCGGTGCGTATGTATTCTTTTACATCAGCAGAATTTAAAATTTCTCCCGCGCCTGATTTTTTTTTCATAGATTCGGCTTCTTCGCGGTTTTCATAGGCTGATAAATCTGCTCCCATTGGAGACCCGATTTTTTCTGATCTCAATAAAACAGATCTTTCGAAATCCATCAGGTTGCCCTTATGTAAGTAATCACTGACCCAGACTGCTTTTGTCCCTGAGCTCTGTGAATCCAGGTAATCCAGCATACATTCGATTGAATCAAAGTGCAGATGTCTTCCTTTAGTTGTAACAATTTCAGAATGAAATCTCATATCGACTATTCCCATCTTGCAATGGGCACAGGGTGTTCCGGGAGTGATCTCTTCCGGTTTCACTTCACTGCAGGATGTGAATAGTAAAGATGAAAGGATTGCTGAAAAAAAAATACGCCCCGCAGTTTTTTGAATAAGCCGGGAGCGTTTTAATTCCATCAGACTATTTAGAAACATAATCCTTCTGTGAGTCAATCCTTCTTTCATACCAGATGATGAATGAAAGAATGCCAATCACTATAAATAGAAAATATCCGCCAACATGAGGAACGCTACAAGCGGTTATATTCAACAGTTCCTTGCAGAATAAGAGAGGAGGCTGATAGGCCATTCCGGGAACTATGATCGGTGCCTCCGGGTTGAGGTTGTGACCATAGTCATATTCCCATTTCCAGAAATCACCCAGACCGACAATCCCAACCAGAATCAGATTCAGAATTCCGAAAACTACCATAAATCTTTTTGCGATGAAGAAGGTCACAATCGCGCCAAGAATTGTATACCCGAGTACATAGGGCATATACTTCAATTCAGGAATCGAATCTTTGCTGATCTCTTTCATCCCGATATAATGATTCAAAAGATTTATATTTTTTACATCGTATTCAGTTCCGCCGGTTATATTATAAATCCAGATGTTCATACTGAGCCCCTCGGGATATTGAGGGGCAACAAGGCTGATATTCCAGATCGGAATCAAAAAAACAGCGGCGAGAAGAACA
>JAIOQL010000352.1 GCA_021413405.1 Leptospira sp. | reverse complement strand
GAGCCTTTGGCTTATGTCACACCAGTGTATAATCAAAACCCGGTTAGAGAGATTAGCAAAATCAAAAGCCCGGAAAATCATTTTAATTCTGAATCGTTTTCCAAATTTCAAACTATGACAGACGGGGAGAAACAGGCAATATTAAAATTTCCTCTCGCGAAAGGTTCTATCTTCGATATTCGGGTTTAAATAGAGTCCTTTGAACTGAAGGTTTTTCTTCAGACTAAGAAACGGATATTCAATCAGCAAATAGATAAGCCAGACAACCACGAACGTTATTGCAAAACTTAACAGTGATATTAAAATAAAAGACTGCCAGTTCTGAAACTGCTCTTTCCGGATATAATGACCCATTATAGCCCCGGAGATAGCGATGTGCCACAAATAGATGCCATAACTCAGACGTGCTATCGGGACAAAAATTTTACCCTTCAGGAAACTGTGAATCATCGAATTTTCATGAAGAGAAATGAAAAGCAATATTCCGAATCCAATATCGATGAAGTTAAACCGGAGAGTCAGAAAAAATATCGCTGAACCGGATTCGGATGAGATATGCGCAAGAGTCAGAAACACAACCGAAATGCAAATCAGGATCGATTTTGAGTATTTTCTTTCCAGTAGGGTATTCCAGAGAGGAAAATTTGTCATTAGTTCAAATATAAGAATACCGAGTATAATTGCATCCAGTATCGTATGCAGAGACCGGTAGATCAGATCTGGAATGAAACGGTCTTCCGGAATCCCTAGAAAGTTGAAAGTGTGATATATTCTGAATGCAAGGGGGATTGCATAGAGCAATGCGAGAATGGAAATCCTGATGTTCCGCTTGCTTTGAAAAAGAAACGGAATTATTAGAGGTAGTAGCAAATAAAATTGTTCTTCAATTGAAAGCGACCAGCCGTGAGTGATATTCCCTGGAAAATAATCAGAAACATAAAATGCATCATAAACCCAATTTTGTGATCTTTCTTTTGCACTTTCCAGCATAGACGTTTCATGCAATGACAGAACCGGCTTTGCTTCAAGAACTTTGAGCTGGGTTTGGATAACGAGGATATTTATGAACAGGAAAAAGAAATATGCCGGGAAAATCCGGAGAGACCGGTTTATGAAATATTGAATAAAATTCATTGACCCGGTTTCAACGAATTTTGCTGCAAGACCTTTATAAATCAAAAATCCGCTCAAAATAAAAAACAGGTTAACAAACGAGGTAAAGTTACCAATTATTCTATCTAAAAGATCCGGTCGGGTCAGATTGGCGAATCCTGCAAATATCCAGGCGTGCAATATGAAGACGCCAAGTATCGAAATTGCCCGCAATCCGTTCAGAGGCTCCAGTTCTCCTGTCCGGACATAAAAAATTGAGAGAAGATGTTTCTTCATATTTTCAATGTATCCTGTAAATAATGACAAGCAGGGAGGTTGTTTTTTGCGGTCGGATGAGTAAAAAAGATATTGACGATAAAAAAGAGATTTATGGATTAAAAGTTTCTATTATCGGGATATATTTGAAAAATTTTTGCAATGGAAATCCAAGAACATTGGAATAGGATCCCTTGAAATCTGCCACCGGACCTTCAAAATCCTGAATTCCATAGCTACCGGCTTTATCGAATGGCCGGAATTTATCGATATAATTTTGAGCTTGAGCTTCATTCCAGTTTTTAAAAGTTACGAAAGTTCTGTCAAATTCATAAAAAACATCCCCATTTATATATAATCCAAGTCCCGAATATACTTCGTGAGTTTTTCCGGAAAGATCCATTATTATATTTATCGCATCCATTTTGTCTGTTGGTTTGAAATAAATTTTATTGGCCAGGACCACAATCGTATCTGAAGAAATATAGGCACAATCGTCAGGTTCATCAGCTATCTCTATTTTTGCGAGGGTGATGCGTTTGAGATAATCGGAGTAGGATTCATCCGGGATCAAATGCTCAGTTATTTTTGCCGGGTGGATTTCAAAAATAAGCCCTAAATCTTTGAGCATTTGAGCCCTGCGGGGAGAGGCTGATTTTAAAATTAAACTCTTAGGAGTCTGCATATTATTTTATTGTTGAGATTGTTATTTTGGAATACTATATAAGTCATATTATTTATTTTGTCGATATAGATAACTATGAATAAAACAATTCTACTATTATTGCTTTTTTCAGCCGGAATTCTCATTGCACAGGATAAAAAAGATAAGCCGGAGGAGAAAAAGGAAGCAAAGGATGATCACGACAAGAAATCACCGATGCGATATGAGACCGGGGACATCCAGGTTGATCCGAGGGACGTTGCTGAAGGATTTCGAAATTCAAATCTGAAGAATCTAAGGAAACTGAAAGTTAGTGCTGCTAATGTCGGAGATCCCGAGCGTTATAAAAGCCTTTACATTGCTTATACCGATGCGACTACAATTTTCTATGAAAGAAAATTTCTCGATGCTCGAAGGAAATTTGAAGAAAATGCCCGCGCTGTCAAGAATGAATGCAGGACTATTGGTGAAAAATACAAATCGAGATATTCAAAATTGGCTGCTGAGTCATCAAGACTTTCCGTTGAGAAAAAGGTTAATTTTGAAAACGAAGTTTTAGGTAAGGATTTTGCCCCTGTCCTGGAGAAGCTGGTTGCTTCTGCCGCAGAAGCCGGTTCGATTGCGGAAGGACTTCTTACTGCACGAAATTCATGCGATGCAATCTATTTTTACCGTTTTGCAATTAATAATTTTATAATGGTTCAATATAATGTAAATCGGGAGAAAAATAGAAATCTTTCAAGTGCTGACAAAGTTTCAAAAAATCTCCTTCTTGATGATGATTATATTCCAGCTGAATACCTGAAGGATTATGATGATTCGATGGAATTGATCAGCGCCAACCGCGATAAGGAAAGGGAGCGTGAACGGGAGATTGTCCGGAAAATGATCTCTGACAGGAAAGGCACGCCAAAGGATGAAACGAAAAGTAAATCCGAGCCGGGTGTGGAAAAGAAAAAGGATCAGAAAGAAACTAAAAATGAAATTCAAGAAGAAAAAGCTCCAAAGCCTGCTGATAAAAAGTAGCCTGGTTCTTGTTTTAGTTAATTTTTCTGCCTTTTGCAAAAAGAAAAGTTTTAATGAAGACATCCAGCCTTGTGATTCAACGGGCAGCTACTACGAAAATGGTGTTCATTATATCAGGAGGGATA
>JAIOQL010000351.1 GCA_021413405.1 Leptospira sp. | reverse complement strand
TATGCTCAAACCCAGTCTGATGCATACAATTCAAATGTAGAAAATTGTGCGAAAACAAACGATCTGAAATCCAGAGTGCGATTCATTGTTGAATATAAGATAGATCAATTTGTTCCACATCGGAAATTTGTTCACATACTCGCCAAAAGCGCAGGTGACCCAAAAAATTCTCTCTCCCCATTCAGTCATGAAACAAACCGGATAAGGGAGGAAGCGATACTTCTTTTTAGAAATGCACTGGAGAATTCAAATACTTCGATCCATGAGGATCTGCTTCCTGTAATGCCGAAACTTTTTTGGTTATACCAGTTGGGCATTTTATTTTATTGGACATATGATGAATCAGCCAGGCAAAAGAATACAAAAATCCTGATCGACTATTCTCTCAGTATAATTTTCTATCTGATCCGGTTTTCCAGACTTCCCATATTCAGGCCAGTCCGGAAATCAATTCTCAATGTTTTAAACGAACTTGGTTTTGGACATGGGAAAAACCAGGACCATTGATCAGAATTTTATTCCCCAGGAGGAATGTCGGAATAACCAAGTGGCTTCCCTTTCATATCGGTGCGAAATTTATTCGCCAAATCTTTGAATCTTTCAAACTCCCAGGCTTCCGGGAAATGCAAGTCTCTGAAATTTTTGTTTGGCCTCAGAGAAATGAGTTTTGTTTTTTCTGAGAGGTAAAGAGATCGCCGTCCGAAATATCTGCTTTCAATTTCTGATTTTGAATTTATTTTTAATTTTTCACCTTTCGCAAGATATGCCTGATTGCATTTTTCAACCAGGTCTTTCATTTCGGAAGGATCAGCAGAAATCGAATGATCCGGCCCCGGGAGATTTTTGTCAAGTGTAAAATGCTTTTCTATCACGCATGCGTCATACGACACAGCTATTGTTGCTCCAAGGCTTTCGCTGGAATGATCTGAGAATCCGACAGGGCCACGGGTGAGTTCTTTTAGTAATTCAATGGTTTTGAGGTTTAGGGATTCTGTAGGTGCGGGATACATTGAAACGCAATGTAATAGACAGAGGTTTTCTGTTTTATTCAATTGAAGAAACTCAAGAGCTCTTGTGATTTCAGATAAATTGGCTGCGCCTGTCGACAGAAATAGAGGCAGGCCGGTTGCTGCACATTTCCCCAGGAGTTCACTGTTTACAATATCGCCGGAAGCAATTTTGAGCACCGGGACATTCATTGAAACCAACATATCAATACTGGAGGAACATAGAGGTGTTGAAAAGAAGATCAGGCCTTCATCATGGGCGGTCTTTTGAAAATCCCTGTGTAGTTGTTCCGACAATTCGTAGTTCTTGAAGATATCAAACAAAAATCGTGCTTCCGGATTATTCTGATCGATGAATTCTTCAGTGATGTAGGATTGAAATTTTACAGCGGAAACGCCCGCCCGTTTTGCTTCTTTAATGATCCGTTTTCCGAGATCTGCATCGTTGTTGTGATTTAACCCGATTTCGGCCACAACAAAAGGCTTCTCATGGCGACCTATTTTAATCGAATCTGTGAGTTGGAAATTTTCGTTGAACATTGTTTTATATTTTTTCCATTTTGTGTAAGTTTGAATTAAAGGATTGCTCTTATAGCAAAAAGATTTCCAAAAAGAAAGGATCTTTCGGTACTTTTTAGTGTAAGGCCCCACCCATCGGGCGGGGAGGCTCCACCCGCCACCCGATGATTTGGCTCTAACATAGATTTGAAAAAAAGCAAATGGATTCTCAAAACTTCCTTTTTTTTCTTCATAAATTTACGCGTTTGAACCATTTTTTGTCTGCAAGGGTATTTTTATTGAGGAATGGTTCTTCTTTTATAGCATAAAATTTCAATTTGCGTTGTAAATAAAGAATTAAAACTGGCAATAAAAGGCGGTTCAATTGGAAAATCTGAAGAAAACCCCCCTGAATGAAGCGCATAGGGCACTTGGCGCAAAAATGGTACCATTCGGTGGATGGGATATGCCTGTGCAATATTCCGGAATTATTAACGAGCATATCGCGACCAGAACTAAGGCAGGTTTATTCGATGTTTCCCATATGGGAGAAATTTTTATCGAAGGCAAACCGGATGACATTCTTGACTTCCTGGAAAGACTCACCTGCAACACTGTTGCATCCTTGAGCAATTTCCAGGTTCAGTACAATGCAATTCTGAATGAACATGGCGGACTCGTTGATGATGTGACCATTTACAAGTTCAGCGATGAAAAATACATGATTTGCTCGAATGCTTCGAATTTTGAAGCTGTATATAACCATCTTAAAAAATTTCCATCGCCTTTGAATATCCGGAACGAAAGCGCCCAGTGGCACCAGATCGCAATCCAGGGACCGTTAGCAAATAAAATTGCATCGGAATACTTCGGCAAAAATCTCGATTATATAAAATACTACTGCTTTGATACTATTCCGTTTGGGGCCGAAGAACTGATCGTTTCCAGAACCGGCTATACAGGCGAAGACGGGTTTGAAATTTATTCTACGAATGAAACAGGGAAAAAAATCTGGACCGGATTGCTCGATGCCGGTAAGAATTCCGGTCTGATCCCGGTGGGTCTTGGAGCCCGGGACACTCTCAGGATGGAAGCAAAGTATGCGTTATACGGTCATGAGCTGAATAACATGCGGACTCCGGTGGAATCTGGAA
>JAIOQL010000350.1 GCA_021413405.1 Leptospira sp. | reverse complement strand
GCTGAAATAGTTGGAATTTCGATGACTGACTCTGAGGGTGAGGGCTGCTATATTCCTGTAAGTTTTGAAGGATCTCTTTTTGCAAAATCGTCTTTGCCCAAAAAAGAGGTCTTGGATGCGGTGAAGGATCTTCTCGAAAATAAAAAAATAAAGAAAGTCGGTCAGAATATCAAATATGATGCGATCGTTCTGAAAAACTGCGGAATCAACCTGGAGAATATTTTCTTTGATACAATGATCGCTTCGTATATTATCCAGCCGGGTGCACGGCGTCACAATATGGATGACATGGCGGAAGATTACCTCAATTATAAAACGATTACATTTGATGACCTGGTCGGGACAGGAAAAAAACGGCAGGAAATATACAATATCGAACTGGAAAAAGTTGGAGAATATGCATCAGAAGACGCTGACATTACATTCCGCCTTTATGGAGTTCTTAAAGATAAACTTGTTGAAATGAAGGGACAGGATGTTTTCGAAAAAATAGAAATGCCCCTGATCGATGTCCTTTTGTCAATGGAGATGGACGGTGTAGCCATCGATGTGAAATATTTTCGCGATCTCTCTAAAACATTCGAAAAAAATCTGGCTAAACTTGAGAAATCAATCCATGTTCATGCAGGGAGGTCTTTTAATATTGCATCTACTAAGGAACTTCAATCGATTCTTTTTGAAGATCTGAAACTTCCTACAGACAAAAAAACGCAGACAGGATTTTCAACTGATCACAGTGTGCTTGAGACCCTGCAGGGAATGCATCCGATTATCGATGATCTTCTCGAACACAGAAAATATGCCAAGTTGAAGTCAACCTACATAGATGTTCTACCGGATCTTGTGAACCCAAAAACCGGAAGGATTCATACAAGTTATAATCAGACGATTGCGGCAACCGGGAGGCTTTCTTCGACTGATCCGAATCTGCAGAATATTCCGATCCGGGATGTTGAAGGACGGATGATACGAAGAGGATTCATTTCACCGGGTGAAGATTTTGAAATATTGAGTCTGGATTAT
>JAIOQL010000349.1 GCA_021413405.1 Leptospira sp. | reverse complement strand
GATCAGTTTAACAGAAAGAAACAAGAAGTCCTTGGTTTTGCGGGAAGGATGTCATAATGCCTGGGCAAATCAAAGATCATAATAATATTCCTCAACTCATTGAGGATCTCCGTAGCATAGAAAACAAAACAGTCTTCTGCGGAATATTCGGAGAAGAAAATTCCGAAGTTTTACAATATGCAGGTGCTCATGAATTTGGAGCCCGAATCAAAGTAACAGAAAAGATGAGAGCCCGGCTTCACTATGAAGGAATTCATCTTAAAAAAGAAACAACAGAAATCATTCTTCCTGAGAGATCCTTTCTCCGGGCAACTTTTGATCGTTCCGATGTAAAAGAAATTCTCGGAAAAGAATTGGAAAGAGCTCTGATGGATTTTCTGCAAGGTCTTATCACCGCTATTCAGATTCTCCATCGTCTCGGTCTTCGCATGGTTGCAGAGGTTAAAAAGAGAATCGTAGATAACAACCCTGCCTTCAAACCTCTTTCGTCAGCAACAATAAACAGAAAAGGATCAGACAAAGCTCTAATCGATACCAAACGTCTTTTTAATTCGATCGGATATCGCATCGAAGGAATCTCGGGGGTATTCGCAAATTGATATGCCACTCACAAACGTTTCAATCGCTCTTCGTAAACATAAGCAACCGGTCATTCTTCATAAGAGATCTTCAATTTCTGAAAATGCATCTGGTGAAGTTCAGTTTGTCTGGGCAACACCGCAAAACTTGGAATGGCCGGTTACTCCTATTTCTGCGAAACAGCTGCAGGTTCTTCCGGAAGGTCAATACACTTCGGAAGACAGAAATTTTTACCAAATTGGTGAGGCTATTCAGGTCAATGCAAACGATGAATTTGAATTCAATGGAAAGAGGTATGTTGTCGGCATGATAAAAGATCTTATATTTGAGGCCGGAGTCATTCGTTACTCCTGCAAAAAAAAGGTGAGCGCATGAATTTTGAAAAAGTTCAATCCGTTATTTTAGAGGTAGGAAAGATTTTAGGAGCAGATCCAGAGAATCCACTTAAAATCACTAAGGCGAATCAGCCAATGGATAAACAAATTTATCCTTATGGATCTTACAACGTTCTCGTTCTTACGCAAGATCCGGAAAAAAGCGCGTCGAAATTCGTTGAGCCTAAAGACGATCAGGAATTTTACGATGTCACTCGAAAGAATGATCAGGCTACAATTTCATTAACCTTTCTTCATTCGACTTCCATTGCGAAATGTTTCTCACTTTCTCAGAAAGCGATGAATTGGTTCGATTCAGAAGCTGGTTTGGCTAAGTGTGAAGAGTTCGGAATCACACCGCAAATTGCGTCAGGCGACATTGCTGATCGCACTATTGTTCTCGATGGATTGCAGATTGAATATAAAGCGGGGTTCGATGTGTATTTCAAATCGAGAGAAGTCACAAAGACCCCAACCAAGAAAACAGCAAGCGCACCGAAAGTGCAATTTGAAGAGGAGGAATAATGCCTAACGTCTCAAAGATTGATCCGATACGGATCACAATTCAGCTCAAAAATACTCCGATCGCTCAGAAGTCTTTTAACCTGCCGATTATTTTTGGAGTCACTGCTCCAACATATTTCCTACAAGTTCTTTCCAGCACTGCTGGACTGATCTGGAAAGCTGCACTAACCGGGGTAAGATACATTGAGGTGAAGTATGTTGTGAGCGGTAACAACACATCACTGAGTGTTACCAGATCCGGAACCGGAATCAGTGGTGATCCATATATTATTACTGTGAACATTGCGACAAACGGATCCGGGGCAGCTACGTCTACAGCACATGCTGTTAAGCTGGCCGCAGAGGCGGTGGCGAATGTCGCCGGTGGATCAAAGATCGTAGATATTGCGGAAGTTGTTTCTGGAGGTGAAGGAGTAGTGTCTGCGTTCACACAAGCACCTCTCACATACGAACGATACATGGAAATCA
>JAIOQL010000348.1 GCA_021413405.1 Leptospira sp. | reverse complement strand
TTCCTGCTCCTTATATCCTGTACCGCCGATAATCGGAGCGGCTTTGAAATCGGTATTAGCCAGAATTCTTGTTGCTTCATCGCAAATTTGCACAACGAGTTCTCTTGTTGGAGCAAGAATCAGTGCACATGGAGATTTGAGATTATCCCGTATAAGTTTGTTAATAATTGGAATCAGAAATGCGAGTGTTTTGCCTGTGCCTGTCTGTGCGAGCCCGGTAATATCTCTTCCGGCAAGGCCGTAGGGGATCGCTTTTTCCTGAATGGGTGTTAGTTCTGTAAAACCTATATCTGCTATTGCGTTCTTTAGTTTATCTTCTATTTCAAGTTCATCAAATTTCATATTTTATGTTTTTTTGCTGCTATTTGGAATGTATCTCCATAACAAGTCATATCGGCAAGTGTTTTATAAAGGCTTTTTCCCGGAAGTTTCCCTCTCCATCTCAAATCACGAACCTGATGATAGGATAGTGGCCGCTTATAAAGTATTTTCATTCCAAATAATCCGAGAACTTTTTCAATGGAAGCCGGAGAGTAATCAAAAAAATGATCGTCCGGATGCGTGTTGAACCATTGGGAGGAATTGGTCTGAAAACTCGGTCCATAAACAGAAGGAAGAGCCAAAAAGAGTAACCCATCTTCTTTTAATAGTGAATTGATATGGAACAGTGCCTCTTCCTGTTTTTGAATGTGTTCGATCACAAAAAAAGCGCAAATGATATCAAATTTCTTATCCGTATGATATTCATTCAAAAAACATTTTTTGACATCGAGGCCGATTGAACGTGCAAACCTGACTTCGGAACCGGAAGGTTCGATTCCGGAAACCTGGTATCCGCGTTTCCTTGCTTCATCCAGAAAAAATCCAGCAGCGCATCCGATTTCAAGAATAGTTTTTCCCGGTGGAATGGAGAATTTTTCAAGGATATCAAGCCTATTGTTTGCAAGCATTCTTAAATTGGATTCATCTTCATAATACGTTTTCTTATATTGCTTTTTATAGTCAGCCATGAAATAGGCGGCATTGTATGACCTTTTTCTGGCCTTGAGATACAGAAACGTCCCCGTGTTCCGGCAAACCATATACTCATCCGGAAAAAGCGGATGAGCGTAAAAATCGAATATTTTTTCAGAAGCCACGTTTAAATCTGATCTTTATAGAGATTTTGTAACGTGGTAAGACAGGATACTTTCATCATCACTTAATATGTTCATAAGCTCTTCCTCCATGAATGGGGAAATATGAATATCTGCACGATATTCAACTTCATTCACCCGCTTGGATATCAGTTCGGAATCGATTAGAATTCCTTTCCTGTATATCTGCTTTTTCAGACTGGAAATCTTTTTCGCCTTTTTCAGGATCAGGATCAGGGTTCTCGCCCGCGGATGTTTTGCGCCTGTGATCGATTCGAGGTAGCGGACACCGTAAAGGACGAGCACAACAAAACAGGAAGACATGAACCCGAGCATATAGTATCCGGCACCGATTGCCAGACCAATGCCAGCATTCGTCCAGACTGTTGCTGCAGTTGTTAAACCGATCACAACGCCGGTGCCCTTACTTTGCAAAATGGCTCCGGCGCCCAAAAACCCGATACCGCTTACAACCTGGGCAGCGAGTCTTGCCGGATCTCCAACAATTTTCGTTGTGGCGACCCCGCTCATGTTAACGGTTTCCGTTACAGATTGAGCGAGATTCATGGAAATGATCATAATGAGCGTGGAACCGATGCAAATCAGCATATTGGTACGCAAACCAGCCGGCTTACCCGCTATCTTTCTTTCAAATCCTATCATCCCTCCTGCCACGCAGGAAAGAGTTAGTTTTATCAGAATTTCATTAAATTCATTATAGTTCATGTATCTATTGTCGTGAATTTGTTATGAAAGGAAAAGAAATTTTTTGAGACATAATATTATTAAGATTGGACTCAGTCTGCTTTTTAATGTTTCTCCGAATTCCTGTCCCCGGACGACAAATCTGGTTATTTCCTATACTATTGGTATAAAAAGGAGAAAAACAAAATGAAAAATATCATGAGCATAGCGGCAGGAATATTATTTTTATTAGCCGGATCAGTACAGGCTACAGATGTAATCAACCAGGACAGCAAGGCATACACTGTGAAAGTGCAGGGTGAGGGAAATCTTAGCATTTCTACTCACGACGTTAGGGCTAACGGATCTTTGTATGGTCTTTGCGGATATACTTTTTGTAGTTTTGAAATTCCAGGCCACAAAGTGAACGCAAATCGTGACGGTAGACTGACTATCCGGAACGGTAAATTCGCGCAGTAACCAGTTATATGCAAAATCCCAAAATTAGAAAACTGGTTTCTATATTTATTTTGGGATTGTTGCCTTTTTTTATTCAAAAATGCGCTAAAAACAATTCCTCGCCTGATGTGAATAAATTGATTCTCGGACTTACGGCGAATCAGATAGCGCAAGGGATACCTGGGGAGGCTGTCAATGAAGCTCCTCTATTGAATGATTTAGATATTCAAACCAGTCTAGTCAACGGTTCTCAGCTTATCACAGTAAAGTTTTCCTTTCAGAATTCATCCCTCCAGAATTATTCCATAAAAGCATATCTGGGTAGACCAGGAACCATAGTGCTTAAGTCCGATGGAATCACTGTTGAAAAATATGTGCAAGAAGCAAGTGAAGTTTCAGCGTTTCCAAAACAGATCAGGTTTTCACCCCCCGAAACCGGGGCGTCATATAAGATCATTGTAGTAGCAAAGAACTCTTTTGGCGTATCGGTGAAACAAGGAAGTAGCAAACCACCTGTGGTAGCCGGTGCTTGCGGCAATGCTCTGAATGCCGGAACCGTTGCAGATCCGCTTGTAATTGGAAATTGTAATGAGTATTGTATGAAGGTTTCCTTAGACGGAAATGACATGCAGATGAAAGTGGAGTACAATGCAGGGGCCACCAGTTATTTTTATATGGATCTTTTTGCATGGAAATCCGATGGCAATATCGCAACATACAATTATACCGAATTGTTTCCTGATGATCCCTCTATCCCGATTCCACCGGGACAAAAAGTAGCTGAGATCAGCATAAATACTAGTACATTTACCGAGGCTTGCGTCTCCTTAGATTCATTTTCCATTTTCCAGGAAAATCCAGACACTCCTGTCTATAAATATCTGAATACAAGAGTGATTGTTCCGTAGCAACTTCAAGTAGGGCTCCGAGCAAGAAAATTTACCACGGATGAACACAGACCAACACGGATAAGAAATAGTGTCATTGCGGGAAGCGAGAGCGACGTGGGAATCTCAAGTCAAGGTAATCTTTTCAGAATTAGACTCCGGACAGGCCGGAGAAAAACGGTATGGCGCATCCTACGCAATGACACCGGAAAGATTCTCTCCCGCTTGCCGGGAGTCTCAAATAGAAAATTTACCACTGATGAACGCAGATCAACACGGATAAGAAATAGTATCATAACGTACATCAGGATGACCATGATTTTGATTTTTTGTTTTTTATTCCAGTCTCAGACTTCCGTTTCTTCAGAAAAATACAAGAAAGTCAGATATTATTTAAAAACTGAAAAATTTGAAGCGGCTGATGCTGAAATTAGTAGATTCTCAATTCAAAACAAAAATGATCCTGAATTAAATTATCTTCAGGCGGAACTCTGGGCATCACTTGGAGAAAAAAATTATAAAGTAAGCAATTTGAAAACAGCGTTTGAATATTTTAAGAAAGTCTATATCGCCTGGCCAAATCATAAGCTTGGCCTGAAAAGATATAATCAATTGAAGGATAGAAAATTGCGGGATCTTTCTCCGGTTCCACCGAAGGGTAATGAATCACTGACGGAATCAAGTAACTCAGGAGAGAACAAAAAGTATTATTTGATTGAGAAACAATCCGGCATTCTCGTTGAAACCAATAAATTGAAACCGGAAGATTCAGCGTATTTTGCAGATTTATTCAAAAGTGAAGAGCAAAAATCTATTTCTGAAAGCTTTCTTTCCTATCAGAATATTGACTTGAATCAGAATAAATTCTTTATTCTTAATCGTGGGCAACTGATTTTTTTAATAGGCGTGATCATTCTTCTGGTTTTTACAAATACAGCCTCGATAATCTGGATAGTAAGGAAAAGATAGCGGCAACGACATTGCATCACCGTTTTACTTACAGAGACTTGAAATGCCTTCGAGTGAATCCATTACTATTTGCGTTGAAAATTCTTGCGTCATTGCGAGACTTCGTCAGAAGTCGTGACAATCTCAATGACAAAAAACCTTATGTAGTCGAGATACTCGCTACTGCTTTCGGAATCTCAGGATAGCGATTTACTTTTTATTCCGGAATTCCTAAATATTGTTTATTTGACAAAACTTTTTGACGAATACTCCATTGCCAGAAATGGCAAATAGAATGTTCTGTGGGTATTTGGTCACACCGGGAACTGACGATGAGGCTGATCTCTGAAAGGCCTTTAAAACCTGATAAAATCGGGGTTCTGGAGAGGCCCGGAGGAAAAAGATTTTTTAATTATTTAAAACGGCAATTGAAAAAATCTCCCGACCTATTACTGAAAACACACAGAGAGGATAAATAAGGAAGATTCATCGGGGATGTATTTTTACTTAAAAAGAAGAAGGAAGCTGATTATTTAGAAAATGAAGTTTTTCTGAATCAGGAACTTCGGGATAAAGGGTTTTCCAGTATTGAATAGAAATTTTACCTCATCAGGCGTGAGCGGGCAAGCCGGGGTCAACAAAATTGTGAAGCAATTTTTTGACCGAAGGTGCGCACGCGACCTGACCCATCACGAGGGGTCAGGTCACGCCCAATCTCTTGAATTAAACCGTCTAAATGTAGTCCGCCTGAGTAAAAACCCGATTCAAAGAAGCCGATAATACTATATGCCTATGAATGAAGTAAGACATTTAATCACCTGGAATGACTGGAAACCGGAAGAAATCCGGGAACTCATTGATTTTGCAATTTTCGTAAAAAATAACAGGGTCTTTTTTTCCGGTCACATGCAGGGTCGTACGATGGCGATGCTTTTCCAGAAGACTTCGACAAGAACAAGAGTCTCCTTTGAAGCAGGGATGACAGAGATTGGGGGGCACGCCATTTATCTCGATTGGATCTCTTCCAATTTTATGCTAAGCGACATTGATTTCGAAGCAGAATATTTATCCCGCAACGTTTCCGTAATCATGGCAAGGATGAAAAAACACGAGGATCTGCTGATTCTCAAATCCGGTTCAAAAGTTCCGGTCATTAACGGCTGCTGCAATCTTTTTCACCCCTGCCAGGCGTTAGCCGATATTCTCACAATAAAGCTGGACAGGAATAAACTGGAAGGAACCCATTTGTGTTATGTCGGTGTTCACAACAATGTTGTAAATTCTCTGATAGGGATCACATCCGCGTGCGGAATGCACCTCACATTGGTTACTCCGATTGCAAATAAAGAATCAATTGTTGATTCCGTAGTTGAAAAAGCAAAAGAACGTGGAACGATCAGCTGGGAAACAGATATAAGAAAAGCAATAAAAGACTGCGATTATCTTTACACAGATACCTGGGTTGATATGGAATTTTTTTATGATCCGGCCTTCGCTGCTGCAAAAAAAGAAAGGATTGAAATGATGATGCCATACCAGATCAATTCAGAATTGTTAAAATATACAAAAGCAAAAATAATGCATGATATGCCGATTCATGCAGGTTTCGAGATCACGCGTGAAGTAGTGCAAAGTGACAGGTCGATCATTTTCCAGCAGGCAGAAAACAGGCTTGATGCTCAAAAAGCAATAATTCTGAAACTCCTGGGCACAAAATAAAATGCAGAAACGGAATTCAAAGAATGACCTTTTTATAAAAAGAAATAAAGAATCAAAACAGGATTCCCGTAAAAGTATTCAACGGATAATAATCAGAATTCTAATTTCTATTTTTGCGGGATCAATTCTCGCGCTGACCATCCGCCAATTTTTAATCTACCCGATCCGGATGGAAAATAATTTCATGGCTCCGGAATGGAAGACAGGAAAACTTGTTTTCATCACCCCGATTTTCAGAAAGGAAAATTTGCTCATTGGAGACACCGTTCTTTCAAGGAGCCCGCTCGATCCGCAAAGAGTTTTCATTTCGAGAATTGCAGCAAAAGCCGGTGATAAGTTTGAAATCAAAGATAAAGATACACTCAGGAACGGAAATCCAATCAGATTGAATGCCGGGAAAGTCCTTTTTACGGATACCCGTGTTTTCCCTTCTTCTTTCTCGAAACGGGACAATACTGGAGAAATATATGTGAAAGAAGGAACTTTTTTTTTACTTTCAGATAATCGGGATGAGAGTCTTGATTCCCGTGAACTTGGACTTATCCCGGAATCAAACATCATTGGAAAGATCATTTTCTGATTCTTGTGACTTCGATTTATTGGATTGAACATTTTCCAAGCCTGCTGCGTAGTGTTTTAAGGACCTTAAAATTCAAACGGTCTTTTTTCCGGAGGCATCATATAATGAAATCAAAAATAGCCTATTTCTACCTTTTCTCTTCTGCACTCATAGCCGAGCCAGCTTTCAAGGCGTCACCAACTCTTGAAAACATGAACGATCTCAAAACAGACAGACTTGCATTTCATTATTCAAACCAGATAGATCCGAAAGGAAAGAATGTCAAAGGAACTCATCCATTCATAGATAATTCAGAAGCCACACTTGTAGTGATCAAAGGCGGAGAAACCTACATTCTGAAAGACGGGTACGATGATCCGACGGATACATCCCGAAAGAAAAATGAATACAATGAAAAACTAAATGCCTATAAAGAAAGATTGTATTTCCTGAAAGATTTCCAGGAAATTGATGCACAAAGATCAAAAAGAGCGTTGCATGTAGGTAGTTTTGGCAAACCACTGGAAGAGTATGATTCTGAACTTCTCAGGATACTGGTACGGAACGATCTGGAATTAAGAAAATTAGTCAGTTCGGTTAAATCGGCTGAATCAGAAGAGGAATCCCGACTGAGGGGAAATGGTGCTTCTTCTGCCCAGTACAAAGAAGCAAAGCAAAAGAAAGAAGAGGCTGCAACGCGCATGAAGGAGCGGGCAGAATTTCTCAAATCAGCTCTCCGCAATATAAATAAACCCGATTCAAAAGAAAAACTCAGCGAGATAAAATCTCCCGGGAGTGATTCTGATCAGGAATTTTTCACAAATCAAATGGACGGAAATCCTGATTATTTTTTATATGCAAGAAGTTCCGGTCATCCCGATTTCACAAGAGTTGATAAGCCTGGCAAAACATTTGTTCAAACAACTTATTCAAAAATGTTCCAGGAGTTGCGTAATAAACTCATACAGGCGCACATTGATAAGTATAAAAATTATATCTCAAATCTCAACTCAACAAACTCCAAAATTCAGATAGAACAGATTCCAATTCCAGCTGATCCGGCCATTTTAAAGACAGATGAATCAAATTCCGGGAAACCCCAGGAAAATAAAGGCGTTGAGAAGAAACCTGTTGAACCAGCGTCAACTGGCAACAGGCCTCAATTGACTTCAAAGAAAATCACTCTTATCGGAGGGGACTCAACAAGATACGTCCTGATCGATGCTGACGGGGACGGGATTTGTGAATCAGTCTTTGTTTCAAATCCCGATGTTAAATTTCGCTGGGAAAAAGACGCACCGAATATTATAGCAATACAGAATTGCAAAGATCCACAGATTTCTGCAATGATTAAGGATCTGGTTGAAAATTCAATTTCCGGGGATTTTGGAACTCTCGAATCTGCGAAATCACCGAAAACAGATATCAGGATACTGGTACCTGAAGAAGAACTCGTTCCGGAAGCAGGCACTTATCTGAACAAAAAATAATTCAGATTTCGTCAATATCAACTTTGTCCAGTGTATTAAAGAACCCGCTCTGAATGAGTGGGGCGAAATCAATCATGTCTTCGGAACTCAGGTTAATGCTATTTTCAAAAGAATACGCATGCAGAATATTCGACGTCGCAAGAGGGAGTTCGCCGAGTTTTGCATGGGCCCTTGCCTTTATTATAAAATCTTCCGGATAATGATCGCCGAAATAATGCAGATGCAAATCGATATACTTCAGTGAATTTTTAGAGTCGTTCAATTTCAGATAGCAAAGAGCAAGTATATCAAAGTGCAGAAAATTTTCTTCAGATCCCATCCGCATACCTTTTTTAAAACACGCAATGCTTGAATTATAGTCTCCCCGTTCGAAATAAAGAGATCCTAGCTCCGCCCAAATGTCCCTTCGCTCGATTCCCCTTCCACGCGACAACTTTTCATGTGACAATGCCCGTTTCAAAACATCAATTGCTTCGTTTGAACGCTCAGTATCCTTCAGAATACTGGCAAGTGTCAGATATAATTCAAGCTGATCAGGAAATTTCTCCAGCCCCTTTTTTAAAATTGATTTCGCAGTCTTTGCGCGGTTTATTTTTACAAAGAAAGAAGCATTTATCAAATAACCGACCGGATGTTCCGGATATTCTTCCAGTATCCGGTTAACAAGAGCCAAAGCGTCTTCATGATTCCACACAAAATGCAGACACCAGGCCTGTCTTCCCATGATGCGGATAATTGCCGGAGTATTTTCCGTCAGCTTTATCGCATCCTGGAACAGGTTAAATGCCCTGGCGTACTGTTTTCCAGAGTCAGCCTTAATGGCCCGTTTAGTGATTCGCAGAAATTCCAATTGAT
>JAIOQL010000292.1 GCA_021413405.1 Leptospira sp. | reverse complement strand
GCAGGGCACTTGAAAACACGATGCCCCGATTTGGTTATCTCGCTACTTTATTTTTCTTACTCATCGGGCTTTTTGCAGCCGTCAATATTTCTCTCAGCCTTGAAGGCATTCCAACACAAGTCCACAGGATTGGATTCAGCTATGTGTTTCTACTGATCTACATAGGTGTGATTGCATTTATCGTACGCACTCACTGGATTCCACTCGTTGCAGGATTCGTGATGTTTGAAAATGGTATCTTTGTTCTTGCGATGCTTCTCGGAGCCGGGCTCCCAATTGGTATTGAAATGGGTGCTTTCGTTGACGCTGTCCTGGTACTCGTTTCCGCGGCAGCTCTCCGGATGAGTCCGACATTGCATGATGGTTCGGAGGTAAAATCCTGATGCAATTGAATATATTGTATTTAATTGGAATTTCTGCGTTCTTCCTGGTTTTTCTCAGTTTTCTTTTGAGTCCTACTAAAAACCAGAGCAGAGTCGGTCTTTGGCTGGGTCTGATGACATTATTTTTCGCAGTACTCATCTCGTCCTGGGAAGTCGATGATCTTGCGCTCCGCTGGGTTCTGATCGAAGCCAGTACTCTCATTGGTGCACTTTTGGTTTCTCTCCCGCGAACAAGAAAAGCATTGGAGGTCGCATGGAAATTTCTACTTATAAATTCTTTTGGTCTAGGTATTGCTTTCCTGGGAATCATTATCGTATCTTTTGGTGTACATACCCAGGTCACTTTAAGTTCTAAAGTTCTCCTTGAGCAGGTTGCCTCACACCAGAATGTATTTGTCGAACTGGGCCTATGGCTTGCGATTTTTGGATATTCCGCCAAGCTTGGACTCTTTCCAAATCATTTCTGGGTGAGTGATACTTATGCAGAAAGTCCGAGTCAGGTGTCAGCAATCATTGCTGCCTTCGTTCCAGTTTCTGTCTGTCTTGCTTTGCGCCCTCTTGTCAGAATGGATCAGTTACTGACACCTCATATCTTCAGCGCGGCAAACGGATTTTTACTACTGGGCATGATGACTATGATTTATAGTCTGTGGACTCTCTACCAGACACACGATATCCGGAGGATTTCAGCGCAGATAGGGCTTTTTCATAGCGGAACTCTTGCTGTTTTTCTATGGTATGATCCATCGGACGAAATTCTTTATTTTGCTCTTGGAACAACGATACTGGTAAAATCATTCCTGTTTACTACCATGGGGATTTTGCGGATGGATTCAGGAACAAGAACGATTGATAGAATCCTCATCATGGAAGGTCTGAATAGGGTTTCTTCGATTCTGTATATAGGTG
>JAIOQL010000291.1 GCA_021413405.1 Leptospira sp. | reverse complement strand
TACGACAACTGTTATATCATCATCGTAGCCGGGCTTTTGCGAATAGCTCTGTATATCCTTTAAAATTCCATCGATCAGATCGTTTCCTTTCAGGTTGGCTTGCGCTTTTACGAATTTAACAAAACGTATTTCGCCATATAGTTCACCACCCGGATTTCTGGCTTCGGTAATTCCGTCCGTATAAATGATGATCCGGTCAGATTTGAGGAGGGTCACATGATTATTTTCAAATGAAGGATCTTCTTTGAATCCAAGCAGCATTCCCTTTGGGTTCAGAAGAGTCTGATTTTTTACAGTAGAGGAAATATGAATGGGATGGATGTGACCGGCGTTCGCATATTCCAGCTCTCCTGTGACAGGATCAAAAATTGAATAAAAGGCGGTAACGAAATTTTTTCCGATCCGGCCTATGAGCTTCTCATTTATATGCGAGAGAATTTGAGACGGTCTGGAATATTCTCCTGGTTTTTGCTCAAGAGACATTTTTACCATGGAGGCGATAATCGCAGCCGGGACTCCATGTCCCGAAACATCACATACAAAAATTCCCCACTTCCCGTTCGCAAGCACACAAACATCATAGAAATCCCCGCCGACTTTATCCATTGGAATATATTTTGCTGTGATCCGAAAATTTTTCGCTGAAGGAAGATCCTGGGGAAGAAGTATCTGCTGTAGATCTCTCGCCATGTCAAGTTCCCTCTCGATGATTCTCTGTTTCGAAAAGAGTTCCTCTGTTCTCTCGATCACCAGTTCTTCAAGACCTGAATTTATTTTATCCAGCTCCTGCTTTTTCTCAATATAAAGGGACAGCAGGTGTTTATTCCTTTTTGTCGCATAACCGGTTACAATTCCCATCAGGATCAGAAACAAAACTTTGAAAATCTCATTGTCCAAAGAAAAGCGGACAGGAAGATTTGAAATTTCTCCTTTGAAAATTCCATCAAACGCACCCTGGTTTTTTGCCCAATAGATCAGAAAAGAATAGCCTGCTGCGTTGCAAATACCTGAGAAGAAAGACGCAAGGAAACTAAACCTGAGAACTGAAAGGCCCGTCAAAAGAAAATAAATATGAAACGTATTTACAATAAATATTGTGCCAGCGCTTGCAAACAGATCGAATGCACCTGAAAAAACAACAGTAGTAACAATAACAGATTCAACGATCGCACTTAAAAATTTTATCGAAGGAAAATAGCGCTTCTCATTCAGAAAATAGATCAGGGCGAACGAATAAAGCCCCCCTGCTCCGATTCCGGATAAAACAATCAGATTTCCGGTAGATAAAACCCAGTTGTTGTTTGAAACGGCGATCAACAAAAGCGCAGGAAATATAAAGATAAATATCAGCCTGATCCAATTGGTAATACGCTCCCCTTGCAGTTCCTCCGGTCGAAAATAATCTTTTCCGATTGCGATAGTATTCTCTGTTAAATTCATCAGATGGTCTGAAAGCTATTTTAAAAATGAATTCCCAGCCGGGAACCCATTTCTTTTGAATTTAACATCGGAGAACCCGATTTATTTTTTTCGGCAATCCTTATCATTTCAATGATTTTGGAATTGATTGGAGTTTCGATAAAAAGTTTTTTTCCAAGCTTCACAATTTCTCCATTTATATAATCTATCTCTGTCAATCTTCCTTTGTTCAGATCCTCCCACATAGAAGACCGGGCAAGAGGATCAATCTTTATCATGTTTGAGGCGATCCGGAAAAACATGAAATCCGGAAGGCATAGTACAAAAGGAGCGATCTGTGGAACCACCTTCCCCGATCTT
>JAIOQL010000290.1 GCA_021413405.1 Leptospira sp. | reverse complement strand
TTGGTAATAAAGGTTCTATACGTTCCCAAAGTTTATCAGGGATTGCTGAATAATACTTGTCCATTCGGACATATCATAATTTCCTAATTTAAGTACAAGCAGGTTTTGAGACCGGCTCTTAATCGTTTCCTTGAATTCCGGTTTTCCGGTAACCAGGAATGATATTTCGTTAGACACCTCTCCTGATTTTTTTTACAAGCGCCCTGTTTGCTTCGAGACGGAATTTTGCATTTTCAAATCTTCTTTTTTCATCGGCTGTTTCGGGAATGATTTTGGGAACGTGCACAGGTTTCTTGTTTTTATCAAGCGCAACAAAAGTGAGGTAGGCCGTCGTTGCCCGGATCACTTTTTTTTCATACGGATTTTCTTTGCTCACCTGAACTCCTATTTCCATGGACGATGTTCCGGCATAGTTGACGGAGGCTTTCAAAATTACATGATCACCAATTGAGATCGGTGCTATGAAATGGAGCTTATCAATACTGACAGTCACTGCTTCCTTTTCGCAATGCCTTTGCGCAACCATGACTGCAATCATGTCAATCCAGTACATTATTACACCTCCGAATGCGGTTCCATAATGGTTTGCATCATTCGGAAGGACTACATACCTTGTTTCAACCTGGCTTTCCTTTGGTGATTTGGAAACAATTTCTGTGTTCATTGGAACAGACTGAAATCAATCCGATTTATCGCAACCAATCTCCGGTTTTTTTTCTTGAGTGCTGGCACGCAGATGCAATGATTGATTGTCGGAAATTTGATTGCCGCATTAAATATGAAATATATTCTAATTGTAACCATATCCGTTATATTGATTATCGTTTTCATTTTTTACCTTATCTATCATAACCAGGAAAAGCTGATTTTTTTTCCTGAAGTGCTTCCACAGGATTTTTCCTTTCAGTTCCGGAACAGGTTTGAAGAAGTGTTTCTCCATACCCCGGACAAAGAAAGAATTCATGCACTTTTTTTCCGGGTGAATCAACCGAAAGGAGTTATCCTCTATTTTCACGGCAATGCCGGAAGCCTCAGGTCCTGGGGAGGGATCGCAGAGGATTTCACTCCATTGGGATATGATTTGTTTATCATTGATTTTCGCGGGTATGGAAAAAGTACTGGATCTGTTTCTGAGAAGGCCCTGCTTGGGGACGGTGAAATTTATTATGAGTATCTCAAAGAAAGATATTCCGAAGAAAAAATAATTTTATTTGGCAGATCGATCGGAACAGGAATTGCGGTTCACCTGGCCGAAAAATTTTCTCCCGGAAAACTGATTCTCGAAACACCCTATACAAATCTGCCTGACCTCGCCAAATATCATTACCCGATGCTCCCAGGTTTTTTAATACGTTATGCGCTAAGTTCGGACAAATGGCTGCTGAAAGTAAAATGTCCGGTCTATATTTTTCACGGAACATCTGACTCAATAATTCCGTTTGAATTCGGAAATTCATTGTCAAAGGTCAGGCCGGAGAATACCATTTTAATCCCGGTTGAAGGAGGAGATCATAATAATCTCGGGATGTTTCCTTCTTACAGGGAAGGTCTTTTGAAAATTCTAAATTGAAGCGACGGAATTGGATTCGGATTTAATTCATCTAAGAGCCGGTCTCAAAACCTGCTTGTACTTAAATTAGGAAATTATGATATGTCCGAATGGACAAGTATTATTCAGCAATCCCTGATAAACTTTGGGAACGTATAGAACCTTTATTACC
>JAIOQL010000289.1 GCA_021413405.1 Leptospira sp. | reverse complement strand
GTTCCTTTGTCTGAAATTTTCAAGGAACGTAAAAAAGAGACTCTAACCCGGGGGACGCTCGAAACCCTTGCAATCATTGCTTACAAACAGCCCATCACTCTTCCTGAAATAGATGAAATCAGAGGCGTTTCATCACGCGCAATGGTTACGACCCTTGTTTCAAAAAAACTGGTGAAGGCGGTGGGCCAGAAAGAACTGCCGGGTCGCCCGACTTTATATGGAACGACTCCGGAATTTCTGATGCACTTTGGATTGAATAAATTATCAGATCTGCCAACACCAGTTGAAGTAAAGGAACTGAAGTTTGATAGCATCGAAGAATTTTCGGAGGACTCTTAAATGGATGAATCTCTTTCGTCTCTCCTTACTGTCAGGGAAAAAATTGATTCTATGGATAAACAGATTGTTTCTCTTATCCAGGAAAGAGCAAGGCTTGTTGTTCAGGTCGGCGAAATTAAAAAAGCGAAGGGTGAGGCAATTTATAGGCCCGACCGGGAACGGGAAGTTTATGAAAAAATAAAAAAACAAAATACTGGCCCGCTTCCTGATTCTTCACTAATGGCAATCTACCGGGAGATCATGTCCGCATCGATTTTTCTTGAGAAAGGAATGCTGATTGCTTATCTCGGCCCTGAAGGTTCTTTTTCAAATCAGGCGACCCGGATGCGATTCGGTGCGTCAGTGGAAACAGTCCCGTTTTCTTCCATGCCTGAAGTTTTTCGTGCTGTTGAAACAGGGAAGGCTGATTATGGAGTTGTTCCTATTGAAAATTCGAGTGAAGGTCTCGTCAATTCCACTCTTGATCAGTTTTTATTGTCAGATCTTCTCATTTACTCTGAAATCTATATCAAAATTTCGTTGAATCTGCTTGGATTTGAAAATGATCTGGGAAAGATCAATAAACTCTATGGGATTAAAATTGCAAACTCACAATGTAAAAACTGGATCAGCGCAAATCTGCCTCATTGTGAAATTATAGAAACGCCTTCAACGGCAAAGGCAGCAATGGTAGTTTCGGAAAGAAAGGAAGGCGCTGCAATTGCATCTTCCATCGCAGCAGAAATTTATGGCTTGAATATTATTCGCGAATCCATCGAAGACCTTCCAAATAACTCTACACGATTTCTTATCATTGGAAAATCACAATGTCTTTCCACTGGAAATGATAAAACTTCAATTGTTTTTTCCGTGCCCGATAAACCCGGGGCTTTGTATTCAGCACTGAAACCTTTTTTTGAAAAAAATATCAATCTTACCAAGGTGGAATCAAGACCTACACGCAAAAATTCATGGGAGTACAATTTCTTTATTGATTTTTATGGTCATGAATCAGATCCACAGATTGAAAAAGTTCTTTCCGACCTGAAAGCTACCACCACTTTTTTCAGGGTCCTCGGTTCCTACCCGGCATCTGAGCCAATACTTTGAAACAAAGACTTGAAAGCGTTCTGATATATGGCCTTGGACTGATGGGGGCGTCCCTTGCCCTGTCTATGCGGAAAAAAGGTTTTCGGTGTAAAATCACCGGGGTCGTAAAGACAGATGAAAGCCGGCGCGAAGGAATAGAAAAAAAAATTGCGGACGAAATTTTTGTAGAGAGTGAATTTATTTCCCGGCAGAATTGGAACACTTTCGATTTTATCATTTTTTCTCTCCCTGTCGATCTCACTGTTGAAAAATTGAAACTTTTACCGGAAGATTTCACCGGACTTATTACCGATCTCGGATCAACAAAGAAAAATATAATTCGTGCAGTGGAAGAAAAATTTAAAGGCCCTCATAATTATTATTCATCCCATCCGATGGCAGGAT
>JAIOQL010000288.1 GCA_021413405.1 Leptospira sp. | reverse complement strand
CCAGATTATCATTTCACTGAACAAAAAATGAACTATCTTTTTTTTGACTGCACGAATGAATGGATACTAATTTCATCAGGAAGAATAGAAGAAGATAAAATAGTTTCTCATTATAATTATAAGGGACACCATCCCAAAGAATCATCCTACAAGTTCATTGTAGAAATTGATAAAGCATTAAAGAAATCCGGATTCAAAAAGCCTGACATTCTTTTTTGCTGCACCGGTCCAGGATCGTTTACAGGGATCAGGATATGTGTTTCAACAGCCAGAAACTTTTCGCAGATCTGGAACATACCAGTTCTGGGGATTGATAGCATAGAAACATATTCATCCTACTATTACAACAAGTCCGGACGGAATTCAATGGTGCTATTGAAAAGTAATAAAGAAAAAGTTTTTGCCGGACAGTATGATCAGAATGGCTATTCCGGCAGTTTCGATATAAAAAAGAGTGAACTTGGCCAGGCTTTTCCGGCTGACAGGATGGCTTCGGATCAATTTTCCAATGAAGATCCTGATGGGAAGCTTCTCGACATGAACAATGACATTCCAGATGCGTTATTCGCCATTACTTCCATTTTGAAAAGATCTGAATTCCTGTCCATTGTGGCGGCAACTGAGAAGCTAACCAGACAAATAGATGCAAAAAATATGAGCTACGGTTCCTACAGAAATCTACTACCAAACTATTTCCGTAAATCCTATGCAGAGGAAAACAACAATGAATAGTTTCAGACTTTCAAATCAGATAATTGAATACTTGATCTCAAAATCCGGGAAAGAGACAACGATTCCCGAATTAGTTAAAAAATTTTCTACGAATGAAGCAAAGCCGGGTAACAGAATAAAAAACAGAAAGGATAGTTCGCAGGATAAAGTAAGCGTAATAAATTCTCTTATTATACTCCTTGAGACAGAAAAACTAATCTCTGTTCAAAGGAAAACTATTCATGTAGCTAAACTTTTTAGTCTTGAAGGCAAGATATCTCTAAGCAAGAGAGGTGACGGATTTGTAAAACTTAGTTCCGGAAATGAAATGTTCATACCGTCCAAGTTAACACTATCAGCCATCAGTGGGGATATTGTAGAAATTCTTCCAACAGGAATTGGAAAGAAAAACAACCTGGAAGGTGAAGTTCTAAAGATCAAACAACGGGGCCGTGAGCTCTACCGTTTAAAAGTTCTTGATCATGATAACACTCATATTTTCGGTCTGCTTCTTGATATGACGGGCGAAACAAAGGAAGGAATGATTGCGAAAAAATCGTTACTTAAAGACACGATCGCCAGAATTAAAGCAGACGATATTTTAATCGTAAAATTGCGCGAAGGGACTTCGCAGGAAAGCACTCTTTATGAAGTTACATTTATCAGGTTCGAAGAAGATTCCAAAGAAGATAAAGATTTCAACAGGATACTGATGAAATATAATTATGGCCTTTACTATCCTGACAATGTTTCATTGGATTATCCTGAAGAAGTGGACGAATCATCCGTGGACGATTGGAGTTCACGGCAAGATCTCAGGGATCTTTTTACCGTAACGATAGACGGTGAAACTGCAAAGGATTTTGATGATGCGATCAGTTTTTCCGAAGTAGAAGGGAAAATAAAATTTCACGTACACATTGCAGATGTTTCTTATTATGTGAAACAATTTTCTGCAATGGACGATGAGGCCTATCATCGTTCTACCTCTGTCTATCTGGCAAATAAAGTTATACCAATGCTCCCTCCGCTTCTTTCTGAAAATTTGTGTTCCCTTGTAGCAGATAAAAACCGTTTAGCTTTTACTGTTGAAATGGAAGCAGATTTTAACGGGGTAATTTCTTCCGCTAAATTTTATAAGAGTGTTATTCGTGTAGATAAACGGTGCACTTATGAATCCGCCGAAAAGGAAATCAACTCAGGAGATCCGGGAAACTGGTATTCACTTCTATGTAAATTCACTGAATCTTTGAAAGAAAAGAGAGTTAAAGACGGAAGAATAGATCTCAACCTGAAAGAGACCTATCTGATTACTGATGATGATGGAAAGATAAAGGAAATTAAAACCAGGGAAAGACTAAGAAGTCACATGCTGATTGAAGAGCTGATGCTATCAGCAAACATAAAAGTAGCTGAACATCTTCGAAAAAATAAGGTACCCGGCCTCTTCAGAATTCATGAATCTATGGATGAGGAAAAAATTGAAACATTGAATTCTTTTCTTGCATTGTATGGATTTAAAACTCGTATTAAGAATACAGATTACAAGGAACTAAAAGAAGCGCTTAAAGAAGTGCATGGTCATCCTTCAGAGCGAATCTTCAACTATTTCCTGTTGAGAAGCTTTATGCAGGCATATTATAGCGGAGAATCATCCGGTCACTGGGGCCTTGGCTTCGAAAACTATTGTCACTTCACTTCCCCGATCCGGAGATATCCGGACCTGGTATGTCATCGTGCGTTAGACGCTCTTGTTAAATCTGAAAAGCATCCTTACACCGAGGCTGAGATAACGCTGATGGGAAAGTATTGCTCTGAAGAAGAACGCAAAGCAGCAGATGCTGAGCGTGACGTACTTAAATTGAAAGCGTGCAGGTATTTAAGTGCAACGGGTATAAATAAATTCAGCGCAACAATTACCGGCTTTAAACCTCAATCGGTTTTTGTTGAACTTTCCGATCTGAATGTTGAAGGAGTTATTTCTTTTCAACATTTTACAGATGGAGAGGAACTTGTTATTCCAACTGTATTTTATTTCGTTTCAAAAAAAGTAAAGGTTCCATCAGACGTCTGGTAATTTTCGATAATGGCGGCTAACGTACGTCCAATAGCAAGCCCGGATCCGTTTAATGTATGTACAAGAACGTTCCGGCCATCCTCAGACTTATACCTGATCTTTCCGCGACGAGCCTGATAATCCTTAAAATTGGACACCGAGGATATTTCCATATACCGGTTAAGTCCCGGCATCCAGACTTCCAGATCGAAAGTTTTTGAGGAAGAATTCGATGTATCCTTGCTGCAAAGCAGGAGTAGACGATAATGCAAGTTCAGTTTTTTCAGAATATTTTCGGCATGCGTTAACATTAATTTATGTTCTCTCTCCGAATCTTCCGGTTTGCAAAATTTAACCAGTTCCACTTTCTGGAATTGGTGAACCCTAACAAGTCCTCTGGTATCTTTTCCATAGGAACCGGCTTCCCTCCGGAAACACGATGTATGTGCCATTATAGAGATCGGCAAATTTTCCCTGGGTATAATTTCATCCCGGTACAAATTAGTAAGAGGGACCTCGGCAGTTGGTATCAGGTTTAGATTTTCTTTATCTATCCGGTAATATTCATCTTTAAATTTCGGATACTGACCTGTCGTAATCATGCATTCGTCGTTGACCATGAGCGGAACCCAGACTTCGGTATAGCCATGTTCCTGAGAATGCACATCAAGCATAAAATTCATCAACGCTCTTTCCAATTTTGCGGCTAACCCAAAATAGGTGTAGGCTCTTGCTCCTGAAAGTTTAATGCCTTTTTCGAAATCGAAGATTTTCAGGCTCTCACCGATTTCATAGTGTGCCTTCGGCTGAAAATCGAATTCCCTTTTTGCACCGAAAGAATTCACAACCACATTGTCAGCTTCTGATTTGCCTAATGGAACTTCCGGATCAAGAAAATTAGGAAAACTGAGATTTATTTCCTGGAGCGTATCTTCCTCTTCCTGGAGTTTGTCCTCCAGAATTTTGATCCGGTCACCGGCATCTTTCATCTTCTTTGAGACTTCGGAAACATCGAGGCCTTTCAATTTCTGTAAACCTATTTCTTTACTGACCTTATTCCGCTCCGCTCTCAAATTCTCCACTTCCTGCTGCAGAATTTTTCTTCTATTAGCGATATCGCATATCGTATCGACAACGCCCGTTTCAGCAATCCCTCGCCGGGACAATAATTCTTTCATTTCATCCGGATTATTTATTATTCTGTGCAAATCTAACACTTTATCGCCTCTTCCTGTTTATGAATTTCAAACTATTTTCAAAAATCGCAGTCTCAATTGTTGAGTTCGGTTCGTCTCTTAAAGAAAAAATTTTTTCAAGGATGTAGACAAGATTTGATGAATCATTCCTTTTCCCGCGAAAAGGCGGGGGGGAGAGGAACGGTGCATCTGTTTCAATCATGATCGAGTCAAGAGGTAGCTTTCTTGCAGCATCATGGATATCAGAAGCATTCTTAAAGGCCACAATTCCCGAGAAAGAAATAAAGAATCCCAAATCAGCAAATTTTTTTGCAAATTCATAGTCATATGTAAAACAATGAATAACGCCATGAACTTCGCCATTCCACTTTTTTAAAGCCTGATAGGTATCTTCTGCCGCGTCCCGGGAATGAATTATAATCGGCATTTTCTCTTTTCGGGCTACTTCGAGTAGCGTATTCAAAATCTCTTTCTGAGCCGGCATGGAATCTTTTTCGTGAAAATAATCGAGGCCAATCTCACCGATTCCAACGAATTTTCTGTCATCCAGGTTTGATTCTATGAGATTAATGATTTCGTCTCTTTCCGGAAATCCTTCTTTATATGCAGGATGGCAGCCAATGGTGTAGTATATATCCAGGTCTTCGGAACTGTGCTTCAGGCTTATATTTTTCGAAAGAACGGAGCTTTCATAATTAATTCCGATTTGAACTAATTTTTTAACACCAGCAGCAGCAGATTTTTGCAGAGATATATCAATATTTTGACCCTGCTCTTCGATGATATCAAGGTGACAGTGAGTATCGATCAAATTTAAGCTCTTTATGTGAATAAGTTTGGCAAAATATAGATAATTTTGACTTATTTATTATTGACTCAATACAGCAATTCTTTTGGTCTATAGATAGCTGCGTTAAATAAGTAGTTTTACAACTCAGAGACATAATTTTGAACATCAAAGCATTCTTACAATTAAATTATTACCGTCTCAGGTATAAATTTCAGGAACTCAAACTGAGAGTTGCCACAAAATATGAAGACCTTGAAAAAAAGGGGCGGGAACGCCTAACCATAATGGTTATTCCGCACACTGAGAAGAAAAGTCTTAATCTGCATATTTCCTACAAATCCATAACTTTATTTATTCTCGTCCTGATTTTTTTAATGATAATCAGTGCCATAAATGTATTGAACCATAGTGGATCTGTACACGAAATCAGTGAACTGCACCTTACAAACAAAGATTTCATCCGGCAATCTGCCAAAATGAAAAGCGAATTAAATTCGCTGCATGAAGTAATCGACTACTATTATCAGAAGATATCTACACTTTATATTAAATTGGGCGGGGATCCATCAAGGGTTTCCAAAGGTATCGGTGGAAATGAAAAGTTGGCATTAAAGCCAAATACAGACATATCACCAGAAACCTATAAATTGAAAGCTGACGTTCATAATCTGAAGATATCAAGTGAATTGACTCAGGAAATAATCAGGATGATAAAAAAGAGAAAAAGTATTATAAAACATACTCCTTCGCTCTGGCCTGCCCGTGGATATGTTTTATTTCCATTCGGAACCTACCAGTCCCCGATCACCGGAAAGCTGATAACGAATAATGGAATTGATATTGGTTCTTTTTCTGGAACAGAAGTGATTTCTACTGCACCCGGAACGATTTACGAAGTAGGCTTTACAGAGAAAACCGGGCATTTTATTAAAATCGCTCACAAGTATGGCTGGAAAACGATATATTCGAATCTTGATCGTACACAGGTTAAAAAGAATCAGCAAATTTCGAAAGGCGATATCATTGGTTATGTTGGCAAATCTCCAACCACCTCAACATATTACATTATGAAGTTCACGTTGGTACCCAACCTCTCAACCCCTTTTCATTCTTGAATCAAATCCAGGATAAATGAAAGAATCAGGCGATGAATTTGCAGTAAATAGCATCATCGGGGAAGGTGCGTCTTTTAACGGCGAATTCCGTCTTTCAGGACTTATAAGAATCGACGGTCATTTCCGGGGACTAATAGAAACAGATGGTAAAGTACTAATAGGAAAGACCGGTTCGGTCGATACCGATATCAAAGCCCGGATCATAGTGGCCGGAGGAGAAATCAGAGGAAATATTTATGCGTCGGAAAGGATCATCCTCCTTTCAACCTGTAAACTTTTCGGTGATGTAGTTACTCCAAGGCTAATAATTGAAGAAGGCGTATTATTCCAGGGAAAATGCACAATTAATCCGACACATTGAAAGTTAAAAACTCTACAGCCTCTCTGACCAAGTCCTCAGCCAAAAGCACGGGCAACACAAAACCTGAAGGAACGATGGTGACTACGTCGGGCAATAATTTTCTCAACGTTCTCGAATCAATAATTCCTTCGAATGGGGAACAAACCAGGGAATTAAATAATCTATGGAAGGATCTTCCGGAAGTTGAAAGGAAATTTCTAAATTTACCATCACTCGAAAATCTCCAGGTTTATAGAAAAATGGTAAAGGAAATTCTTAATCTGATTATCGAAAAAAATACGAAACTCGAAATGGCTAAACGTCGCGGCTCGAGCGATAACAAAATTCTAATGACTGTAAAGATAATTGATGAAAAAATACAGTTACTTGCTACAACGATTCTGAATAAATCCAATTCAGCATTCACACTCCTGAAGCAGCTTGAATCAATTCGCGGCCTTCTTTTTGATATGACCGAATAAATTTATTGTTTTATTCCTAAATTTTCAAGAATTCTTTCCATACCTGCAAGGTTTGCATACGAAAGAATTATTTTGCCCTTCCCCGTATTTGCATTATGCGATATCGATACCTTTGCAGAAAGTTTGTTCCTGATTTTGTTTTCCAGCTGTTGTATAGATGGTTCCTGTTTTTTTTGCTTCGCGGCTGCGACAGATGTCTTCCCTTCTGTAATTTTTGAGACTTGTTCCTCCACCTGCCGCGCTGTCCATGAATTCTTTATTATAAGTTCAGCAATATTCTCCATTTTCTTCCTGTCACCAATTGATAACAGGGGACGTGCTTGGCCTTCTGAAAGCTTGCCCGCTTTGATGTGATCCTTTATTGACTCCGGCAATTGCAGGAGCCGGATTAAATTTGCAATCGTAGAGCGGTTCTTGCCCATCTTCGTTGCAATCTCTGAAATTTTCACAGATAGTTTTTCGGATAAATTCTGATATGCCTGTGCTTCTTCGATGGGATTCAAATTTTCCCTTTGAATGTTTTCGATTATTGCAATTTCGATAGATTCCGGTTCAGTGTAATTTTTAATAATTGCCGGGATTTTTATGAATCCTGCTTCTTTACAGGCCCTGACTCTCCTTTCTCCCGAAACCAACTCATAACCATTCTCATTTTTTTTAACGATTATGGGTTGAATCACACCGTGCTGTTTAATTGTTTCCGCCAATTCCAGAATGGAATCATGCGAAAATGATTTCCGCGGCTGATTAGGATTGGTTTTTATTTCTGATATTTTTATTTCTCTCAGATTCGAATGCTCATCCGGACTGATTGTTTTATTTCTGGAATCAATCGGAATTAAATTCCCCAATCCCCTTCCTAATGCATTTGTCTTTCCCACTTTATTTTTCCCGATCTCCTCTATGCCCGAGCCGCTACTTCAAGCGCAAGATTCCGATAACTTGCGGCGCCTACTCCATCAGGATCATAAAAATTGATCGGCTTTCCAAAGGAAGGTGCTTCACCCAGCTTAACGTTTCTTGGAATAACCGTTGTGTAAACTTTATCTTTAAAATAATTTCTGACGTCATCTGCAACCTGATTTGCAAGATTC
Source organism: Leptospira sp. (assembly GCA_021413405.1). GTDB lineage: Bacteria > Spirochaetota > Leptospiria > Leptospirales > Leptospiraceae > JAIOQL01. Next base: position 9,709 of record JAIOQL010000288.1, on the reverse strand, counting down.
GTCCGTTTATCAAACATTGTCAGTACAACACCCTCCATCTCAAGAGTGTTATTAAGATTCTCACTGACCAGAGTTATTATTTTCTTTAACTGGCTCAATCCTTCTAACGCAAAATATTCCGTCTGTAAGGTTATCATGACACTGTCTGCCGCACACAAAGAATTCACAGTGAGAATACCGAGAGAAGGGGGACAATCTATCAGAATAAAATCATAACTATTGCGGATTGGAGCAATTGCTTCCTTCAGTTTAAACTCTCTTCTTTCCTGATTCAAGAGATCTATCTCAGCCCCACTCAAATTGATGTTAGCTGGAATAATATGTAAATTCTGGATTTCGGTTTTGTGAATTACTTCCTGAACAGATAATTCTCCAATGATCATTTCGTAGGATGTCTTTTCCAGTTCGTTAACGTTGATGCCCAATCCGGATCCGGAGTTTCCCTGGGGGTCTATATCTATGAGAAGAATTTTCTTACCCATCCCTGAAAGGTAGGACGCAAGGTTGATTGAAGTTGTTGTCTTCCCAACTCCCCCTTTCTGGTTACTGATCGATACTACTTTTCCCATTTTGTTCCTTAATCTCCTTACTGACAATCTTCCAAATTCTTGGGTAACCATACTTCGGGTTACGAACCTTTTTCAATAACTTAATATGTCGCATCCCTAAAAAGTTTAGTTCACTTATGTAGATAGTTTTTTCAGGTTCAAAGCCGGAATACTCCAGAATTTTATTTTCCAGTTCCCTGTCATAGTCAGCCTTCCCGAGAAAAGGAATAAAATACCCATTGGATGTAAGCATAAGTGACATAACTTCGGCAGACCAAGGGTAAGGAATTGTAGATCTGGTAATCACAATGGAAAATTTTTCCTTAATTTCTTCAGCTCTTGAATACAAAAACCTGATATCCCGATTGCCGGAACTCTCTGTATGAAATTTTTCCAGCCACTGAAGTTTTCGCTTTTGTGAATCGATCAGGGTTAGTTTAGGGAAAATCCTGAGACAATAAAAAAGATATCCCGGTAATCCCGGACCGGTGCCAACATCAGCAATTTTTGTTTCACGTGAAACAGGGATCAGTTTTTGAATCAGGTAAACATGATACAAAGATTCCAGAATATGCCTGTCCATTACGTGCCCTGCATCCGATTTGGAAAAAAATCCACCCTTGAAGTTTTCTCTCATTAGAAAATCATGAAATTCGGATATTTTAGCAAAATCAAAAATTTTCTGTATTTCTTCAAATTGTTCCGGAAATCGGTTTTCAATTATATTGTGCATCTGAGCGTCGGTAGACATCTATAAGATCCTTGAAAAGGAACCTGGACTCAAGGTAATGAAAGATTTCCATTCTTATCAAATTTAAAGAACGGATTGTGAGCAACTTCCCAGATGTGTCCATCAGGGTCCGAAAAATAACCGCTATATCCGCCCCAAAATACTTTCTGTCCTGGCTTTACGATTTTCCCGCCAAGCTTTTTCACTTTCAAAAGAAAGGTATCGACTTCCTTTTCACTCCTCACGTTTATCGCAAGGGTTATACCGGAAAAACTTTTCGTCTTGGCTAATTTCTGTTTTGCATCTATTGCCAGCAGCTTCAACGGATAAATTCCGAAAACAATTCCCTGCATCGGAAAGAAGGCTACATCATCCTGACTGGCGCTCGATTTCTTCCATCCAAGTCCCGTCTCAAAAAAATCCAAAGACCTTGCAAAATTTTTTACTCCAAGAGTGATAAGATTTAATTTCGGTCTCATTTTCATCTCCATTGCCGTTTGAAATCCTTCATGATTTTCGTTGAAATACCGACATAAACTGTATAGAGGAAACTATATGAAGCATTGCGCAACGATCATTCTATTTTTTTTAACATCGCAGATATATTCTTTCACCCCCGGAAAATGGTCCCATATGGATCGATATGTTCTCGGATTAGAAAAATTTGGTCCTTCAACGGAAATCGTGAAAAACCAGGAAGGAAAGATAACATACACGGCGGAATATGAATATGATTCTTCCGGAAAACTGACCAAAGAAAAATATTCCGATAAAGACGGAAAGTCAGACGGGGAAACTATGTTTTTTTATGAGAATGGAAAGGTTTCAAAAGAGGAGTTATATTCCTCCGACAAAGCATTGAAGGAAAGTAAGAAATATAAATATGGCCCGGGTGGTGAACTGAAGGAAATCGAACTCTATTCAGGTGACGGAAAAGCAATTCTCAAATGCAAAATAAATTCAATAGATAATGGTCTGGTTTCAGATGCTGAAACCATCTGGTATGTTTCGCAGGAGACAGAATCATTTTCGCTTAAAAAAGATCTGAAAGCTGAGTCCGTCTTAAATCAGGAAATCTATGATAACAAAAAGAAATTAACAGCAGAAATCAAATATTCTTTTGATAAACTCGGAAACCTGCAAACACGTGAAAATTTCCAGGGAAACCAGCTAAGGCTAAATAGATTAAATTACAATGTATCCGGGAAACTGGAAAATTTTTCGTTTCACGTGAAACAAGGGGACAAATGGAATCTTGTCAAAACACATTATCTTATCTACAGGAACGGTTCGCCAGTTCAGAACACTCTTAAGAATTAAACCTGGACTGATTCTCCCATTGCTTCTTTGAAACCGAGCCGGGATTTCCCGAGCAGGTTGAAAAGAAGTATATCAATATCTGACGGGTCGACTCCTGAAATCTGCGATGCTTTTTCAAGGGTTATTGGTTTATGTTTAGAAAGCTTTTGCACTGCCTCCTTTTTTAATCCAACAACAGAGTTGTAATCAAACAAATCGGGAATTTTAATCTGGAGGTTTTTGTTTTTATGTTCAATTGTATCAAGTTCTCTCTGTATATAACCCTCATACTTAACTTCCATTTCAAGAATCCGAAGTTCTGTTTCAGATAATTCACGAAATTCCGGGATTAAATTTTCACAGTCCTGAAATCTAATCTCCGGGCGTTTAAGAAACGATATCAGGTCATTTCCAAACTTTATGGTTTTGATATTTCTTTTAACAAGAATGTTATCAAGCTCCGCAGAGGGTTTCAGATTCAATTTGAGAATCTTTTTCCGGACAGATTCAATGCGATCATATTTTCCATTCATCCGATCAAAACTGGATTTACCAACAATACCCAGCTTCATTCCATACTTCATGAGTCTTTTGTCAGCGTTGTCCTGCCGGAGAAGCAAACGGTGCTCCGCTCGGCTCGTAAACATTCTATATGGATCCTCGACTCCTTTACAGACAAGATCATCAACCAGTACACCAATGTATGACTCGTTCATTGAAAAAATAACCGGTTCCTCTTTTCTCATTGATTGAATAACGCTAAACGCAGCAACCAATCCTTGCGCCGCCGCTTCCTCATATCCTGTTGTTCCGTTTATCTGTCCTGCATGATAAAGACCTTTGATTTTCTTCGTTTCAAGAGTCGGGTTCAATTCTGTTGGATCGACAAAATCATATTCAACGGCATATCCTGGCCGTAAAATTTCAGCGGACTCCAAACCTTTCACAGTATGCAGAAGTTTCCATTGAACTTCTTCGGGAAGACTTGTTGAAATTCCATTCACATATATTTCTTGCGTTTCATATCCCTCTGGTTCCAGAAAAAGCTGGTGTCTGTCTCTCTCTGCAAATCTAACAACTTTATCCTCGATGGATGGACAATATCTTGGACCAATTGATTTTATCTGTCCTGAATACATTGGAGACAGATGCAGATTCTCATTTATGATCCTGTGGGTTTCCTTATTTGTGTATGTTATATGACATGGAATCTGTTTACGATCTATGTGATCTGTAGAAAAAGAAAAAGGGCTCGGATTTATATCTCCGTCCTGCACTTCTAATGTTGAATAATCAATCGTCTTTTTATGAATACGTGGAGGAGTTCCAGTTTTCAAACGGCCAAGTCTGAAATTAAATTTTCGCAATGATTCCGATAGTCCCTTTACAGTTGCATCACCCATTCTACCCGATTCTTTCTGATACGTTCCGATATGAATCAGGCTCTGTAAAAAAGTCCCGGTTGTAAGAATCACATGATTTGTTAAAATTTCAAATCCTCTCCCCGTTCGAACTCCCTTTATCCGGTCATTCTCCACAAGCAATTCTTCAACTGTATCCTGCCTGATTGATAAATTATCTGATGCCTCGAGAATATGTTTAACTTTGAGCTGATATTCCTTTTTATCAGCTTGTGCCCGCGGAGCCCATACAGAAGGCCCCTTTGACATATTGAGCATTTTGAATTGGATTCCGGTAGCATCAATGACTCTACCCATTATTCCGCCCAATGCATCAATCTCTCTAACCATATGACCCTTGGCAATTCCACCAATTGCAGGATTGCAACTCATCTGACCGATAGTATCCATGTTCATCGTAATCAGTAGAGTTCGCAGTCCTGCTTTGCTTGAAATGTAAGAAGCCTCTGCACCCGCGTGACCTGCTCCAACAACTATGCAATCAAATCTGTTTGGAAAGAAAGAGTTCTCCATATACCCCACATTTCTTAATGCCCGTTTTTATGAAAATCTAATACGGTTCGCATTTCGCCCAAATTCATTTGTAATTGCACCAGAGCGACCGGTTTTTAACTCTACTATTAAAGACAGGCGAATACAATATGAGCGACATAAAAAAATATTCTTACTTTGAGGGTAAAATTGTTCCTGATTCAGAAGCCAAGGTTAGTATTCAGACTCACGCACTGCAGTATGGTACTGCTGTGTTTGGCGGAATACGCGGATATTTTGATAAAGCAACTGACAATGTTTATATTTTCCGTCTGAATGAACACCTGACGAGACTTTCAAATTCAGCAAAGATAGTTCAGTTGAATCTGGATAAGTCGGCAGAACAAATGAAGGAAATCATACTGGAACTTGTAGATAAATGCGGTTACAAAGAAAATATTTACATTCGTCCATTTGTCTATACATCTGCACTTCAACTTTCTCCAAGATTTCATGATGTAAAAGCGGACATTGCGATATATGTTTTGCAGTTAAATGATTATCTCGATACACAAAACGGACTTAAGACAATGGTTTCCAGTTGGAGACGATATAGCGATACATCAATGCCAACACTCTCAAAGGTTTCCGGCGGCTATGTAAATTCAGCTCTCGCAAAATCGGAAGCTGTTCAGAATGGATGCGATGAAGCAATTTTTCTGGATTCGCGCGGATTTGTTTCTGAAGGGTCAGCAGAGAATATTTTTTTGGTAAGAAACGGAAAACTGATTACGCCACCCCTGACGTCTTCCATTCTGGAAGGAATAACCAGAAGATCGGTTTTGGAAATGGCCACAAATGTCGGAATTGAAACGGAAATTAGAGACATCACAAGAAGCGAACTATATATTGCTGACGAAGTTTTCTTTTCCGGAACAGGGGTTCAGCTTGCCTGGGTTAAGGAAATTGATAAACGCAAAATTGGAAATGGAGCAATAGGAAAAATTAGCAAAAAATTACGGGATCTTTTTTTCGACGTAGTTACAAACAAGAATTCAGAATACAGGGCCTGGTTAACACCTGTCTATAAGAACCAGTTCTAATAGGGAATGATTCTTGAAATCAGAAAATAAATAATGATTAAAAATTTAGTCGTTGGATCGGCTGAAAATGAATTACCCCGCTAAGTAATGTCAGAAATATTTTCCATTGATCAGATTAAAGGACAGGATACTGCGCTCAAATATTTACAGGCGTATGTTTCCAAACCCGATAAATTAGAATCTAATTCATGCGGCAAATGCACATCCTGTCGTGCCTTCATGCAAAATGCACATCCAGATAATGTTGTCTTTCCAATCAATCAAAACAAGGGAATTCCAATTGGCGATGAAAAAGATCCGGCCGAATATACAATACGCTGGCTACAAAAATCGCGACTTATTTTCAGACCTCACCTCTCCCGATTCCGGTTCATATTATTCCCTGATGCGAGTCTGATAAACAATGAAGCGGAAACAGCAATGCTGAAAATCCTGGAGGAACCTCCTTTTCATTCGAAATTCATATTCATTATTGATGATCTCGGGAAATTGAAGCAAACTATTGTAAGCAGAGGTCTTTGCATCCCGTTTGGTTTTCTCCCACAGAAAATAGTTAAAGATATAAATTTGAAACGAAATATCCAGGCAGAACCTATTTTTGGCGGAAGCGTTTCCCCTCTTCCGATTCCCGGAAACCTGATGCAAATCCTGAAAGATAAAATTGAGATATCACTCGATGATAGTATTCTCCTTTTCGAATTTGAAAAATGGGTAAAGGAATACAGGGATGACCATCCCGAATGGGAAGAAGATTTCGATTATACGGAATTTCTTGAATGTGTAACATCTCTAATGATGTATCATTTTACAATGAACGACTATGAAAAAAATATTCGAAAAATAGAGAGTATTTTTGAATTCAAGAACGCATTGCATAATTCAGTTACAAATATTGAGCCATTTCTTTTTAGCCGCCTGATTTTTCGTATCTCCCTTTTATAGAAATATTTTTAACCTGATTTTGTGTTCACGGTAAGAGACATAATAAAACTCTACCGCATACTATTTTTTCCGTATTTCCGGTTCCTTGTGAAATTATCCTTTTATCAAAACATGCCTGCTACGACCATGCTGTACTTCAAAGGCAATCATAAATTGGATCACATCTGGGAAAAGATATTAGTAGAAGTTTCGAAAACAATTCCACCGGTTTATTACGACCCGTTCATATCAAAATTGTCTTTTATAACTGCTGATGATGAACGTTTTGTTGTAAGAGCACCTTCGTTATCAATAAAAAACCATGTAGATAAAAAATACCGGCAGTTCATTGAAGAGGCAATTTATTCAATAAAGGGAAATAAACTGCGCGTAGAAATTAACTTTGAACCGGATTCCCAGGTTGCAAAAACTATTGTTGTAGATAAATTCAAAGATGAAAGTTTTTCCTTTAATCCGGGTTATAGTTTTGAAAAATTTATCGTTGGCGATTCCAACAAATTTGCTTTTTCTGCTGCGAAGGAAATTGTAAAGCATCCGGGTGAGATGAATCCTTTTTATATTTTCGGGAACGTTGGCGTAGGCAAAACACACCTGCTACATTCAATCGGTTCCAAGTTAATGAAAGAGCATCCATGGCAAACAGTGAAATACATAGATATTTTATCCTTCATGTCAGAGTTTATTTATACGGTTCAGAATCGGCAGACAATGGAAAGTTTCAAAATTAAATACCAGAGCTATAACACTCTCATCGTTGACGATATTCAATATCTGAACAGTGGTGCAGAAAAAACACAGGAGATTTTCTTTACACTTTTTAATTTTCTTTATGAGAGAAAACGGCAGATCATAATAGCATCTGACCGTCCAAGTTCTGAACTTCCAATACATGAAAGATTAAAGTCTAGATTTGTAAACGGAGTTCAGGCGGATATAAAAACCCCTGATTTTAACGTCAGATACGGTGTTCTAAAGCTAAACTCAGATAATCTAGGATTAAATTTATCGGAAGAAACCATAAAGTTTATTGCAGAAAAACTAAAAACAGATACAAGAACTCTGATTGGTTCTTTAAACGATATATACCTCTATAAAAAAACAAACGGGCTAATTTTTATTGATCACAATTTAGTAAAAGAGATAATCGAATCAAGAATTAGAACTAAAGAAGTTTTCCAGGTAACCGGTGAAAAAGTTATTAACTCCGTTTGTAAATATTTTTCTCAGTCGGCAAAAGATGTTTTGAGTAAAAGCAGGAAAAAAGAATTCGTATTGCCCCGGCATGTATGCATGTATCTTTTACATGAAGTCTTAAAAGAAAATAAGACGGTTATTGGCCGGATGTTCAGTACAACTCACACAACGGTTATTCATGCAATTAACAGCATAACAGAATCACTGAAAAAGGACGAAAATCTAAATTCAGCTGTTCTTTCAATCCGATCAGAACTAGAGTTTCAATAAAAGGCCGAAACAGAACTGTAAATAAAATGTTAATAAAGAGTATATTTCTCGTATATTCTTTGTCTATAAGACATAATATAGTATTATTGTCGCTTAAAAAAGGATAATTAAGCAAAGATTCTTTAAAAATAGAAAAAGTTATTTTCAAAAAGAATGAGACATATTTCCTTTAAAAACGGAACTGGAATTAGGTTTTCGACAAATAAACAGCTATAGTAGTAACAATAAGTAAAAGGAATATAAGAAATGAAATTCAGAGTAAAAACTACAGAATTCCAAAAAGCAATAAATGCAGTTGAAGGAGTTATAAGCGTAAGGGAAATTAAATCAATATTATCCAACGTAAAAGTAGAAGCCGAGAATGATAAAATTTTTCTATCCGCAACTGATCTTGAGATTTCTATTAAAGCTTCGCTAAATGCTAAAATAGATAAACCTGGAAATACATCGCTTCCTGCTAAACAACTTAATAGAACTTTTAAAGAAATAAATTTTTCCGAAACATTAGTTGAAACAGACAGTGATCAAAATTCACTTAAAGTCAAAATAACCGATGCAGAAGAAAAATATGATTTCAAGGCATACATAAACAGTCTTGAAGGCGACGAAATTAAAACGATCTCAAAAGTTGATGAATCAAAAATATTCGACTTTCCCTGCCACACATTTATGGAGATGATAAGGAAAACATCTTATTCAGTTGCACAAGAAGATACCCGTTTTGTTTTCAATGGCTTATTTCTTACATGCAAAGATAGAAAGGTTTCCTTCGTTGGAACAGATGGAAGACGCTTAGCAAAGATTGACAGGACGTTCCCTGTTAATCTTCCTTTTGAAAAAGGCATAATAGTACCCCACAAAGCAATTAAGGAAATTGCAAAAATGATTGATTCGCATGAGACGGGTAAAATAGGCCTCATTGAAAATCAGGTTTATATTTCGATAGGATCTGTTGAACTTCTATGTAAACTCATTGAAGGATCCTATCCTGATTATGATCAGGTTATTCCAAAATCAGTTAATCATTCAGTTAAAATTGGCAAGGAAAATCTGACAGTTGCACTTCGCCAGGCAATAATAGCAGCTGAGGAACCTTCGAAACAAATTCGCGTTGCATTCAAAAAAAATATTTTGAATATTAATTCTTCTACAGCCGGGGCTTCTGAAGTAAGTATAAATATTCCAATCGATTACAACGATGAAGAAACTGTTATCGCTTTTAAAGGCGACTATTTGAGCGAAGTAATCCGTTCCATTGATGACTCTGAAATTATTATTGAATTCACAAATCAAAACTCTCCTGTTATTTTTAAAGATCCTGGAGATGCCGAATTCATTTCGATTATAATGCCTATGAAAATTTAATGTTTCTAAAATTTCTATCTCTGCAGAATTTTAGAAATCATGATAATCTGCAACTTCAGTTCGATTCAGAACTGGTATTCCTTATTGGGGGTAATGGAGAAGGAAAAACCAATATCCTAGAGGCTATTGGTATTTTTTCAAACCTGAAAAGTTTCAGGGAGAGTTCCTATGATGATATAATTGGATGGGGAAAGGAATTTTTTTTCATCAAATCTGATTTTATAACAGGAGAAGAATCAAATGTTATTGAAATAGGATACGAAAAAGTTTCGCAATCAAAAAAAAGAATAAAGCTGAACGGAGAGGTTATAAAAAAAAAAGTGGATATCGTTGGCAAACTAAAGTCAATAATATTCTCGCCAGCTG
>JAIOQL010000287.1 GCA_021413405.1 Leptospira sp. | reverse complement strand
TTTAAAAGTAGCGGGCCATGCCCAATTTGAAAATGATGGTAAGACCTTTGCTATCAGAGTGGATGAAATCAAATTTGGTATTCTTCCCATCACCAATACCGTCCTGAGTGAAATGCAAGCAAGGATTAAAGATCCTAAAGTTAAAATCGATCCGCCATGGATCCGCATAACTGTAGGGAAGTGATGAAACCAGTGCTTAAAAATATTGCTGGCATTGAGAGCCTGTGTGTGGAAAATGCCGACACTGAAACGGCAGTGGTTTTTTTTCACGGCTATGGCGCCAATATGCAGGACCTATTTCCTTTATGGGAAATGTGGGACAATGGAAAGTTCAATTGGTATTTCCCTAACGGGATTTTGCCTTTGCCTATGGGGTACTATGAGGGGCGTGCCTGGTTTTCGATAGACATGGAAGCTTTAGACCGTGCGATTCGCACCGGAGAGTTTCGAAATATGGCGGCGTCAGTCCCTCCTGAACTTGATTTAACTTTAAAGCAACAAGAGAATTTTTTGCGTGAACTCGCCAAGAAACATAAAAAAATCATCCTCGGTGGTTTTTCTCAAGGTGCAATGTGCGTTTCGCATTTGGCGCTTATTGCTGATTTACCTTTAGCTGGACTGGTGCTTTTGTCTGGAAATCTTTTAGCAGAAGAAAAATTCCCCAAAGCGGCGAGAGGGATTCCCTTCTATCAGTCTCATGGTACCAAAGATCCTATTTTGCCACTCAAGGGTGCTCAACTTTTGGAGGAGAAAATGAAGGGACTCAACTTTCAAGGTAAGCTGCAGGTCTTTGAAGGTGGGCATGAAATCCCCATGAAAGTCATTCAAGAAGTGAAGTTTTTTTTAACTCAACTTTAAAATATTGATCACATGAAAGCCATTGCTCCTTATTACATTTCTCTCACTCTGATTCTCTCCTGGCTTATTGGCATGGTGTATGGGGGGTGGTCCCTTTCATTGGTTGCTGTCCTGGCCTTTGTGATTTTACCTGTGGTCGATATTTGGTTTGGTGTTGAAACAAGCAATGTAAGTGAAGGGTCTTTTGTTTGGCGCCAAAATCATTTGTGGCTCTTTGATTTGATTTTTTACATTTATATACCACTTCAGACCCTCATGATATTGATGGGACCTTGGTTCGTTCTTCATAACCGCTTCAATACCATTGAGTTTGTTTTTTCTGCCGTTTCGGCCGGGCTTATAACGGGTGGTTTGGGCATTACTATTGCCCATGAGTTGTGCCACCGTAAAAATGGCTTTCAGAGATTTTTAGCGGATTTTCTTCTAAGCTCAGTTTGTTACATGCATTTTTCAACCGAACATGTTTACGGCCATCACAATCATGTATCAACATTTGAAGATCCCGCTTCGGCGCGATTTGGAGAAAGTTTTTTTGCCTTTTATCCCAGAACGGTGAAGGGAACATTTCTAAGTGCGTGGAGGATTGAGGCCAAAAAGCGATTGGGCAAAAATTTGAAAGTGCTGAGTCTTGGAAAT
>JAIOQL010000286.1 GCA_021413405.1 Leptospira sp. | reverse complement strand
GAAATTGAAAAACATTTTTTTTCATTTCCGGTTACGACTGGAATATTTCCAATTACATTACTTCAAAAATCGAAAACGGGTTTTCTTTCTACAAGGTTTATTGGCAAAGGATCCGGAAAAATTGCGACAATCAGTTCATTTAAATCAGATCCAAATTTTTTTCCGGATATTCTTCAATGTGCAAAATGGAAAATTCCGGGGATCGGAATCCGGCCTTTCGAACTTATTTTTCCGGTACCTGATAAAATAAATTAGCCCATCGGGTAAGGGATTGCTTTGGACACTCCATCAATTTTATCCAAAATGTCCTGAGTTAAAATCAAGTTAGCGGCCTTAAGGCTTTCATCCAATTGCTCTGCTGTTGTTGCTCCGATCAAAGTCGATGCTACAAAATCATGTTGTTTGCTCCACGCAACCGCCATTGTAGTTACACTCATCCCTGCCTCATTTGCTATCTTTATCAATTCTTCAGTCGCACCAAGGGTCATTGAATTCAAAAAACGGTTCGACATTTTTTTCTGTCGCTCACCCAGTTTGGCATACCGCGAAAATCTTGCGTTTTCGGGCGGGTTTGCAGAATTATATTTTCCTGTAGCAACTCCACCCGCAAGCGGCGAGTAGGGCAACAGGCTCACCTGTTCTTTCCGGCACACCAGGGCCAGTGCATCTTCAAAGCGCCTGTTCAGAATGCTGAAATTATTCTGGATCGTTTCATACCTGGAACATCCATTTTTTTCCGAAGTCCAGAGACTTTTCATCAGTCCCCATGCTGTTTCATTACTACATCCGACAGATCGCACTTTTCCTGCCCTAACCAGTTCGTCGAGAGTTTCCATTGTTTCATCATAAGGCAAATCAGGATCTGTCCAGTGTGTCTGATAAAGGTCAACATAATCAGTGCCAAGTCTTTGGAGGCTTCCGTCTATCGCGCGCAAAATACTGTGTCTGTCGAGACCTGTTCTGCCTGTTCTCACGGGAGGTACAAACCAGCCATGGCCGGGTCCGCAGACTTTTGTTGCGATCAAAACGGATTCTCTCTTTTTTGTTTTAAGCCAGCTTCCTACATATTCTTCTGTTGTGTGAACCCACTTTTCTTCCGGGGGAACAGGATAAATTTCAGCGGTGTCAAAAAAATCAATTCCGGAATCATATGCCTTATCCATAATCGCGTGACTCATTTTTTCGTCACATTGGGAGCCGAAAGTCATGGTGCCCATTCCGATTTCTGAAACTATTAATCCTGTTTTTCCAAGTCTTCTTTTTTTCATTTAGTTCTCCATTGTGACTGGATCGCGCATTCGCTTTTGCGGACTCCTAACAGATTAACCCTTGGCATATTTTCCGGGTTTAGTAATATTATAAGACAATAGAGTCAGAACAGTAAATTTACATTTTCCCGAAAAATATCTATAATATTCTCATGAATTTTTCCGTTGCTTGCAATGAGGTTGGGGATGTAGGGAGTATATTCATTGCCATCGAAAGTAGAAAGTTTTCCGCCTGCCTCCTGGATAATTACGGAAGGTCCAGCCATGTCCCAGGGCTGTAATCCTTCCTCCCAAAAACCATCAAATTTTCCCTCGGCTACCCAACAGAGGTCAAGGCTTGCTGCACCGGTTCTGCGTATTCCTCTTGTCATAAGCAGTATACTTTTATAATAATTCATAAGTCTGTCGATTCTGTGTTCCTTCTCGTAGGGGAAACCGGTTGCAAATAACGTATCGAGCAGAACGGAAGTTTCCGAAACCCGGATTGCGTTCTTGTTTTTGAAAGCACCTTCTCCTTTGGCAGCGTGATAAATGTCACCCAATTCCGGCAGGGAGACAATTCCCATCACAACATTGCCGCTTAACGTATCTTCCAGCCCGATAGCAATTCCGTATAAAGGAAGCCGGTGCCTGAAATTTGTAGTTCCATCCACTGGATCAATGATCCACTTGAATCGCCCGGATCCCTCATGAAGTCCGGATTCTTCCATTAATATCTGGTCTGAAGGAAAATGAGTCTGAATTTCTTCGAGAATCATTTTCTCACTCCCGGTATCAGCTTCGGTTACCAGGTCTATCAGACCTTTCTTTGCCGTTGCAATCACGGGTTGCCTTTGAACCCCTTTTAGGTAATTTCCAACCTTCGGTATGAAGTTTAGAAAATGTATGTATCTTTCTTTGGTTTCTGATTCCATTAGGGAGTTTCTACCGGTGTTAGACCAGAATCTGTGCGAAAAGGAAAGTGTAAATTGAATTTAGAAGGAAATCAATTTTTCGATCTCCCGGGTTTTTCTGGGAGTTTTACGAAGAACACAGGTGTATGAGTTCAATCAGTTTACAGAATGCACTCGGAATATTTTGTCTTTTTTTAATGACGATTCAATCTATTATGTCGCTAATAATGAAAGAATTTTTTCAATAATTTCTAAATTATTTTTACGGAATCAGGCGATTCCCGTAATAGTGGAAAAGTTAATGGTTGACAATTTTTGTGCACCGCACAAAGCTGGTCTGGTGCGTTGCACAAAAGCAACACAAAGGAGACAGAAAAATGGAAAAACAAATCATGGATATTCTCAATGCAGGAATAGGACTCTTTCAATCTGGAAAAGAAGGTCTTTCCAAAGCAAGAACTGATTTAGAAAAAAGTTATGCTGAGCTAACCACAAAAGGTGCACAGGATAATTCTGAAACAGCAGTGAAATTGAGACAAAGCCTTGATAAGATCATTGGTGATATTAAAGAATTTACGAGTGTAGCCGGAAAGAATTACGATGAAACCCGTGCTAAAATCGTAGAAAATTACAATAAGATCACTGAAGAAATTAAAAACAGAATGCCGGAAGGAAAAGTTGAAGCAGTAAAAGCAAAAATCAACGAAGTAGCAGAAAGCATTAAGAAAAAAGTTTAATTTTTGTTCCGATTATTTAGGGCGGGGATTTCCCCGCCTTACCTTTCCTGCCCCCCTTTTACAATTTGCAAATTGACTTTTAACTCCCTCAGATAATAGTATTAACAGGACTGTTAATATAATGCGTGGTTTACTTTTCTCTTCCGGTTTCATTTTTTCGATTCTCCAAGGCTTGCTGTTTCAGACTTTACTGTTTTTTTTCTCATCTTTCCCGATTTCCGCAGATACTCTTTCCGGCAGCCTTGACACGGTGAAATATCTTACGGGGGACTATAATAAGTCGGAGATGCTTGTGAAATTTGAAAACAAAATTGAAAAAAATATATTTTTTCTCCGTAAAGATGCCGCGAATGCTTTAGAAAAAATGATGGAAGCGTATGACATAGATCGCGAAAATATTTCGAAACAACATATTTTTATTTCTTCCGCTTTCAGAAGTTTTTCCGATCAGAAAGCGATTTGGGAAGGAAAATACAAAGGTGACCGGAAAATGCGGGAAAGCGTTTCAGGTAAGACTCCGGAGCAGATTATTTCACTGATTCTTGAATATTCAAGCGCCCCGGGAACATCCCGGCACCATTGGGGAACGGACTTTGATCTCAATGTATTGAAAAATGATTATTATAAAAAAAATGGCAAGGGGGAATTTCTTTATGAATGGCTCCGTAAAAATGCGTCAAGATTTGGCTTCTGCCAGCCTTACAATGAATATGATCAAAGAGGCAATAAAGGTTATGTAGAAGAACGCTGGCATTGGTCCTATGCCCCGGTTGCTAACAAACTTCAAACTGAATGGCTCCGTCTTTATAAAGAAGGCAAATTGAATTTTAAAGGAAAGTATACCGGATCCGACTATTTGAAGGACCTGCCACCTGTCTACGTTAGCTCCATAAACAACGCATGCGCGAAAATAAAGTGAAAGTTTTTTTCCTTATTTTTCTTTTTCCCTTTCTTGGACTTCCCGCATCTCCCTTTAATGGATGGGAAACAGGAAAGGGCTTTGCGACACTATTCATGGAAGGCCGCAGGGTTTTTGATTCGAAGGAACGTCCGAGATCTTTGCCTGAGTTTCCTGAAAATAAAAAAATAGAATTCGCACTTCTTGTCAGTGAGTATTATCTTCGGCAGGGAGACAAAGAAGGCGTCGCTGGAATAATTTACCTTCTCCGGTCCGGAAACAAAAATTACCGTTTAGCTGACTATCTTCTTTCCTCACTCTGGAAATTACGGAAGAATGATGTTCCGGG
>JAIOQL010000285.1 GCA_021413405.1 Leptospira sp. | reverse complement strand
ATCAATGAATGAAAAGGTTTCAAAGAAGGCCCAGGCAGTCCGGGGGCATTCCCGGATAAAAACAGGACTTTGTCTCAATTCTGCTTTTTTCGGTTTTTTCGCCCATTGCGGATTTGTTCAGGGACTTCATGAGATCGGGTTCAAACCGGATTCTATTACAGGGTGTTCTGCCGGAGCACTTGTGGGTGCGTTATACGCCACTGGAATGCATCCAGAAGACATGCGCAGACTGATGGAGAAAATTGAGAAGAAGGATTTCTGGGAAGGGAATTTATTTTCTCAAATGTTAAAACCATTTCATAAAGGGTTTAAGAACTATTCCGGACTTCTTTCCGGGAAAAAACTCCGTCACCTGCTGCTACCATATTTTGGAGAAACCAGAATTGAAGATCTGAAAATTCCACTTGGAATTGCAGTTTCAAATATTACAAAAAAGAAAAGAGAGCTGAAAACAAAAGGAAATCTTCTGGATGCAATTGTAGCCTCTATGGCATTTCCTCTTCTCTTCGAAGTGCAAAAAATCGATAATGAAGAATTCCTTGATGGGGGAGTTGCAGATCATGAACCGATTCTTGAAATGATACTGGATAAATCCATTTCGAGAATTGTAATCCATTCCATAAATTCCCGCGACAAGGTTCCGGTGAATACATTCAAAAGAGCCTGGGGTGCGAGTGTTTCAATCATTGAGAAAGAAACACAATCGTTAAAGGAACTCATTGCCATTGAAAAAAAGAAACCTCTTCTCCGTTTTGAAACTATCACACCAAGGCTTGGTCCCGATAAACTTCACATTGGCCGGGATATGATTGAAACAGGGAGACAAACCGCTCTCAATAATAGAAAACTGATTCTTGGGTGAATCCTCTTATGTGAATCGTTTTTTTGTTTTTATGTTTTTGGAGATCCATCCGGAGAAACAAATGTTGTCCGGTTCCTTCCGGCGTGTTTTGATTTATATAAAGCTTCATCAATCAGATGATATAGTTCATCAAATTTATAATTCTTTTCACCATTAAAAACCGTACAGCCGAGGGACACGGTAAAGTTGATGATTTCATTCGGGTTATTCGTCAGGGGAATTTTTGCCTGCTCTGTTTTTGCGTTTATTCCATCAGCGAGAATTTTCAGTCCTCTCTCGTCGATCGGGCTTGCGATTATGCAGAATTCATCGCCACCGATCCGGGCACACACATCAATGTTTCGAGTTCTCTTTTTTATAATTGATGCAAATTCCTTTATGACTTTGTCTCCCTGTCTATGACCATATTTGTCGTTAATTTTTTTGAGATAGTCGAGATCGAGTATTATCAGCCCGACTGAATGTTTTTGTCTCCTCGCTCTTTCTTTGAATATTTCAAACTGTTCCAGCAGATATCTCCGGTTGAAAAGTCCGGTCATTTCATCCTTTTGGGAGATTGCCCTGATTTCATCATTTGCAATACGGAGATCAGTCAGTGCTTTTTTATATTTCAGGGTTGCCCGGTAGTCCATGAGGCGCCAATAGTTGATCAGTACGTTAGCCGACATTCCAATGGTCAGATAGGAAATGATCATGAGTATGTCCTGGTCTATTGTTCCGGTCTGTCCCGTGACATGGTGGGCAATGTAATGGTTCATCAGCCAGAATACCGTAATGAAGAAAAAGTTAATAACAATTATAATGTTCGGATATACCCAGATGAATACACTGTAACCCACGAGAATTGCGGATGCCCGATGCAGATAGAAAGAATGCCGGGCCGGGTCCAGAAATGTGAGCAGAACGAATGTTGCGAGGATTACCGAAATAAACCCGGTTCCGATCCCCACTGTGTGGTTATTTATAAATTTATAATCGAGAGAAACACAGAAAATGAAATAAGTACAAAGTAAAATCAATATTAGCCTGAAGCAGATGACTAATGAAAAACCGGCAAAATTTTCAGTCAGAATTGCAGTTGTGAAAGTCGAAAAAAATGCAAACAGTAGGGAAATGACGACTGCAATTTTTAGCGATTGCCTGATCTGTATAATGTTGTCCTGAACAAAAGAAGCAGTGTATGGCTGAAAAATAATATTCCGGAAAATGAAAATAATTTTCTTAGCACGGACAGGCTTCATTTTAATTGTTTCCATCTAATCAATGAGACGATTGGAAGTGAAAGATTGCTAACTATTTTTCAAAATCAGAAATTCATGATCTTTCGGGGGATTTTTACAAGAATTTCCGGAACCGGAATTCCATCTCCTCCGAGAGAATTGATTTTTTTGTTATCGATGAATAATTTTATTCCTCTGATTCCTTTTAAATCGAGCAGGCTGTGTGTCAACTGATCAAGCCTGTCTTTCATCAATTCAGGTCCCGCGCCGGATTCAATCGTTTTATTCAGATTCAGATAGAGAATCCCATTTTGTAATTTCAGATTTCTGGAATAGGTCATGTTTTTTGGAATCGCACTCAAAATTCCTTTCTCTTTTTCCTCTGTGTTCGGCCCGTGTATCAATTCATCCAGAACCGCATGTACATTTTGCTCGGGGCTTCCAAGGGAAGGCCGTGTGACTTTTGCCAGTCGTGAATGACTTTTGTTTCCCTTTCCATAGAATTTCAGATAATACACAGAGATCAAATCGGATGAATCATTCTGTTCGGACATCCCGGTATTTTCTTCGATCTCTACAGTTGGAATCTGAATATCCGGACTTTCCTCTTCAAGATCTTCGATTAACGGTTCTTTTTGCTCTTCCGCTTTCTTTTCCGGTTTTTGTATAGGAAGACTGAATTCTTTAGAAATATTTTTAAATCCTGAAAACGTGGTATCTTTTTCAGCCCGCCTGTTCATGCCTTTATCCATAAGAACGAGTGCAAATAGAATTCCTGCGAGAAGATACAGGAATGACTTCATGCTTTCCGGATTGTTATTCATTGGTGCGGGCACATTATATTTTCGGTTAAATATTCAACATGATGTAGTTAGAAAATCAAAGGGAGTTGAAATCAATGAGACAGAGTGCGGTAAAATAAGAAGATATTCTTTACAATCAGGTTTATTTTCATAAACTGTACTAAATGCAGGCAACGAAAGAAAAAATTATAGAAATTAAAGAAGGTAATGTTACTGAACTGAAACTTCAGCTGAACGAAGTGAATGATCTTGATAAAGACGGATTTCAGCTTTTGAATGACACGGTAACAAAATGCGCAAAGGATGAATCGCTCAGGGTTCTGGTTCTGACAAGCGGTGCGAATGGTTTTTTTTCAAATGGATTAAAACCGGAATTATTCCTGGATCGCTCCGAATCTGAAATCCGGGATGCCGTGCGACTCGTTCTGGACACAGCGGAGCAATTATTTTTCTTTCCTGTTCCCGCGATTATCGCGATAAACGGTCATTGTCTTGGGGCAGGATCTGTTTTTGCTATCTATTCTGATTACAGGCTGATGGCAGATAAGAAAGCAAGGATCGGTTTTCCTGAAATGGTAATCGGCATGAATTTTCCCTCCATTGCTGTAAGGTATCTCGAAAGCGTCGTTGGACACAGGAATGCGAAAGAACTGATGTTTGGTGGGAGACCTCTAAAGGGTCCTGAAGCAAAAAGCATCGGGCTCGTAGACGAAATCTACCCGGAAGAAGAATTGAACAGTAAGGCCCAGGAACTGGCGCGTAAGTTAGCTGCTAACGCTCCTTCCTCTCTTCGGGGCATCAAGGCATCCATGAGACACAGCTATCGTCCGCTTCTGGAAAGTCTGCGGGAATGGGACATAGAAGAGACAGTAAAAACAATTCTCACGAAGAATTGCCAGGAGGGCTTTCGGTCAATTCTTGAAAAAAGAAGACCGAATTTCGGATAACATGCGTCACCATTACTGGAAAAATAAAACGATAGTGATTACCGGTGCGTCAAGCGGGATCGGTAAAGCAGTATTAAAAAAACTATCAGAGGTTGATTGCCGGATCATTACGCTTTCGAGGAATTTGCCCGTTGTTCCGAAAAATTCGCCGGCTGTGATCATTCCCATTTCTTGTGATATAGGTTCGAAAACATCAATAGCAAAGGCTTGTAAAATTATTCAGAAAAATTTTGATAAAGTTGATGTGCTTTTTAATAATGCAGGGATAACAGCCCACGGAAGATTTGATGAGACAAGCATGGATGTTTTTCGCAAGACATTCGAAGTCAATTTCTTTGGAATGATCGATCTCACGCAAAAACTTCTTCCCCTTCTTTTGAAATCGAGAGGAACAATCATCGTTACTTCCTCTGTTCAGGGCCTCTACGGAATTCCGGGCAGGTCAGCCTATTGCTCGACCAAAGCAGCATTGCATTCTGTTTTCGAATCATTCCGTATGGAATTTTCGAGAGAGGGATTGCGGGCGATTCTTTTTTGTCCTTCCTACACAAACACTAATCTGAGAACATCCGGACTTACCGCGAAGGGTTCCAAGTTGCACGATGCACAGGCAAAACAGCTCAGCGAACCGGAAGAAGTTGCTTCCAAAATGATCAAAGCAGTGGAGAGTCCGAATTCGAGGCTTGTGATTATGGAAAAGATGGGATTGTTTGTGAAATGGATGCGGGTTATATCTCCGGGGCTAATGGAAAGGATAATCTTTAGTAAACTGCAAAAAGATATCGAACGGAGAAAATACGAAAGGTAATTTAAAATTACCTTCGGGTGTACAATTTTTCACAGCCTATAAATCTTTGAAATCGTTTGCGAGAGCAAATGCATAAAGATTATCAAAATCATCCATTATGCTCGGCTCTTCAATATCATGCAGGAGTTTTCGGAGTGGTTTTACATCAAATTCATGTTTTGGTGTGTTTATATAACCGTCAAATTGTGCACCGACAGTCCTATAAAATAGTTTTTCCAGTGTATTCATATCAGCCGGTTTTTTATCAACGAATTGAACACCATTGAAACCAAGCTGGTGCGCCATGTGTTTCAGGAAGAATATCAATGGAGTTGATTTGCTATGAACTATGTTTAATTCTTTTACGTCATCATTTTGGAACGCGCGCACAATTGCCTTGGCCACATAATCAGAAGGGATTATATTGAGTCCTGTTTCCTTGTTTATAGCGACCCGCAGATTCAGTTCTTTCTGAAGATTGTTGCTCACAAAATGAAAAAATTTTCCGGCTGCGTAAAACACATTGAATGTCGGTGTGAAATACAGTGGGGCATCAATCAGTCTTCCGCAAATTATGCCTGGACGGAGGATTTGCCAGACGATCCCGTTTTCTTCGCAGATTTTCATGATTTCATGCTCTGCTTTCCATTTCAATGCTTCGTAAGGATTCCTGTTTTCTCTTTTTGTGTATTTCGAATTGTAATTATTTTCTATCAGTCCTTCCCTATGCCCGACAGAAAATGCAGTGCTGATAAAAATGAATTTTTTCGTGAAAGGAAGGCAGCATTTCAGCAGGTTAACTGTTGCCTCATAATTTAATTTATGCAGTTCCTTATAGGCGGCATCATTGTTTGAGAGGTTTGTCGATG
>JAIOQL010000284.1 GCA_021413405.1 Leptospira sp. | reverse complement strand
GGCCAGGATGAAACTAAGTGGCAAAAGATTTCCTGCAAATCAGGTAGAAGGAGAATAAATATGGAAGAACTGAAAACTATAGATGCGAAACTGAATGAAGAAGGCTTTCTGATTGATACTGCTGACTGGTCACCCGAAATTGCAACAGCAATTGCACAGCGTGAGAACATTCAATTAAATGACAGGCATTGGATCGTGATCCAATATATGCGGAAAGATTTTCAGGAATCGGGGAAATCTCCAACGATCCGGCGAATCACTAAGAATAGTGGAGTGGAAACAAAAGAATTGTATCTTTTGTTTCCGGTGCGTCCAGGAAGCACAGCAGCAAAGATTTCTGGTGTACCGAAACCGGAAGGTTGCGTTTAAAATAATTTAAAAGGAATAAAATATGACAGATCTTTCAAAAGAAAAAGTATCAATAATTATAAGCAAAGGTTCACTGGATGGAATCTATCCGGGGTTGATTATGGCCAACGGTGCCCGCGCGGAAGGAATGCAGGTAAATCTTTTTTTTACCTTCTTTGGCCTCGATGCAGTCGTAAAAAAAACCATGCAACATATCAAAGTAGCTACTGTAGGAAATCCCGGAATGCATATTCCCACAGTTATAGGGCTGTTGCCCGGGATGTCAGGCCTTGCAACACACATGATGAAAAAACAGATGGAAGAATTGGATATACCAACTATTCCGGAATTCATAGCAATGATCAGCGACACCGGTGCCGGGATGTATGGCTGTAAAGCTTCGGTTGATATGTTCAAACTGAAACCGGAAGATTTCTGTGAACAGATAAAAAGCATCATTACCGTTGGTCAATTTTATGAAATGGCGCAAGGTGGGAATATAGTATTTACCTGACCACCCTCAACTATACTCTATTTAAAGAAGCAGTGAACCGGAATGCTTAATTCAATACTTCGAATTCAGCATAGTATCCACAATTGCTGCGGATATTGATCACGCCCTTTTCAAAAAGGAGATATTGCCCTTTGATCCCGATGAGCACATCTTCAATAGGTTTTGATTTATCTGGCTTATAGGAAACCTTTTTGTCAGGATATTTCTTTACAGGATAAGTAATTTCAGTTATTTTTGCCGATTTTGATTTTTCCACTTTAACATCGAGGCTGACCGGATCAATCCTGTTCCACAATTCTTCTTTTTTCTCAATCAGATTGATTTCCTGCGAATCCGAAGAAATCATTTTTTGCCAGGCAGTCTTGTCAGAAATATATTTTTTTAATTCATTTTCAATCATCCCTGCGTCTTTTCTGCTATAAGTTTCACAAAGCTCAATTGCAAACATTGCACCCTGATCGACCCACCTGTTTGAAACCGGGTTTTCTTTTGTAATTCCAACCTTGATTCCGCTTGTGTTTGAAACATACACAGTGTGCTTCTGAAAACAATTTTTCAATCCCCATTCAGGCTGCCTGCAAGTTCCAAGATGATAGTGACAGGTCTCGGGACGCATGATACACATATCGTTGCTCGCGAGACTCATGAAACAGGAATAGCAGGACCCCTGGTTAAAACTCTTATTGGTCACTTTCCCGCAATCGACACAACGGATCTCGCCGGAAAAAGAAAGCCTGATTTTCTTCCCAAGAATGTCATTCAAAGAATTCTCTGAACGAATTTCTTTCGCTACTGCCGGTTTCTTTTTGAACTTCAGGTCCTTCTCATCATAGACTGCAAATACAAGAAAATATTTCACAGGAGTAAGACCCGTGTATTCAAGCATCCGGAGATATCCCTTATTCAAATTTATATACCCGCCCGGCAACTGGCATTGAATCCCCGTTCAAGACCAGGGAAGTTATTTCAGTTAATGTGTTCGCATCTCCTGTCCATTTAAAAATCACAAGAACCCGGTTCATCTTATAAAAAGAAACTCTTCCCGCAAGGTTGTAAAAAACAAAAACCTGGTTCGGGTCCTTCCTGTCCCGTTCTCCGAGAACAAGTGTGACCCCGCCTGAACCCGTTTTTTTTTCTGAGAACGAAACTGGAATCCTGCCGCCTTCAATTCCGCCTAACGTACTAACTGCTTTACCGGCCATAAAATCAGTGGAAAGAAAACTGCATGGAAAATTTCCCGGTAGTTCCGGAAACTTTTCAGAGCAGAGATAATATTCAAAACTGTCTCCAGTCACATATTCATGTTTTTCCGATAGAGTTTTTTGGATTAGCTGAAATTGTGTATCCTTTAATTTCAATGGAAGGCTTTTTTTAGATAGTTTTCTCCATTCGGATCCTAAGCCACCCGTAAGAAGCAAAAATGCAAAGAATGCAGTTATTCTGAACAGCCCGAAGGGCGAAGTAAAGAATCTCAAAGAACCTTGATTGCTATGCGTAGCGTTCATTTTAATAAATGTGATAGTTCCTGACTTTTTTCCGGAAATTTATTTCTTTTTCTTCGAATGTTTTATGGAACTCTTTGTAGGACATTCCGGCATCGATAGCTTTCCGGAATGAATCATTTCCCCAAAGATTGTCCAGGTGAAAGGTTTTCCCAAAGGAAACCCAATTGAAGTTTTTTCCATAATTAGATTTGATAATCTGCACAAGTCTGTACCCAAGTTTTATCGGGTCATAAAGCCGGTTCACAATCGTCATCCGCAATCCCCTGCAAATCACATCCTTATATGGTCCATAGACCGGTTTAAAAAAAACGACAGAAAAATAGAAATCCGTTTCCCCTTCTTCCTTTTCAAGCTCCTGCACCAGTTTCTCTGGATTTTTGAACCACGGAGCACCGAAATAAATGAAAGGAGCTGCCGTTCCACGACCGACGGAAACATTTATTCCTTCGAGGAAAACAAGTGCGAAATAATTTCGGGCGGAATCAAGCCCAGGAAGATTTGGAGAGGGAGTGTTCCAGCGAAGACCCGTTTCTTCAAAACTCATTTTCCTTGAATATTTTTCAACAGGAATCACTTTCAGGTTTATCCTGCCTTCCAGATATTCTGTATTGTAAAACCGGGCTGATTCACCCAGGGAAAGACCGGTAAAAAAAAGTAACGGAAATTCACCCGCAAAATTTTCAAACCCGGCCCTAACATCAGTTCCGGCAGGCTGCATTTCCATTCCAGGACTGATATGGTCCAGAATAATCAGCTGCCTCGAATTGTCATTTATCTGATCCATAATCCTTTTCAGAACTGTGAGATATGTATAACACCGCATGCTCATGTCCTGAACATCAAAAACGATCGCATCCACTTCCCGGATCAACGTTGCTATTTCACTTCTTTTGAGACGGTAAATATGATAGATTGGAAGGTTAAAAATCGGATCGATAGTCACCGGTGAATTACTGAAATCTTCATCGAGACCAAGGAACCCGTGTTCAAGTCCGATCAGAGTTGTAATCTTTGCACCGTTTTTCCTGAATTCCGCTTTGAGATTTTCCGGATTGACGCCAATCCCCGAAGGATTTGTGACCAGAAGAATTTTCTTATCCCGGAGCTCAGGCAATGTCTCTTTGAAAAATTTTACCTGGGAACCCACTACGGAAGTTTCATTGGGCAATCAAAATCATATTTACTTTCCGTAGCTATCGCAGGAGGAATTTTTGCAATTCTGTTGCAATCTTGCGCATCCGGTGGCGGCTCGAGAGGTGGTAAAAATACGGAAGGTTACTCGAAAGAGGGAAACCAGATCACTGTCAATGGGGAAGCTCCCATCTATCAGGGTGATAAAGCCTTAGCCAAAACGAAGGCTGTAAAAGATGCCAAAAATACTGCTGTTAGAAAATTAATTGGTGAAGAAATTTCCAGTAAAGCGGGAGTCGCAGACGGAGAAAGCCTCGGGTCGAGCCTGATTGCAAAAACTGACGGATTCGTGAAAAGCTTTGAAGTTCTAAGCGAAGAAACATATAAAATCGACACTCAGGACATGATTAAAGTAACAGTCCGTTGCATTGTAGAAGAATCCAAACTCAATACAGCGGTAGATGCGCTCATGGCTGACATTGGTCATCCAAAAACGATGGTTCTCATCAAAGTAGATATGGGCGGTTCCATTCAAAACCCGGGATCTGCAAACAATACTGCAGAAGCAATGATGATCGACATTCTCAAAAAAGGCGGGAACAAGATCGTTGATCCGGGAGTAGCCAGAAAACTTCTTTCCTCAAATCCGAAAGCAGCAGCAGACGCTGATCCGGACGACATAAAAGAAGGAAGCCCTCTGATTACCATTGCACAGGATGCAGGAGCCGAAGTTCTGA